>NZ_JAKNRV010000161.1:0-11435 GCF_023072625.1 Pseudomonas emilianonis | reverse complement strand
CCCGGCCCGCCGCTGTGGATTCTCGACGAACCCTTCACCGCCCTCGACAAACAAGGCGTCGCCCAGTTGGAAGAACATCTGGCCCGGCATTGCGAGCAGGGTGGCCTTGTCGTGCTGACGACTCACCACAGCCTGACGCGCCTGCCCGCCGGTTATCGCGACCTGGACCTGGGGCGGTGGTCGGTATGAGCGTGTTCGCCCTGTTGGTGGCCCGCGAGGCGCGGCTGTTGTGCCGTCGCCCGGCTGAACTGGCCAATCCGCTGGTGTTCTTCGCGATTGTCATCGCGTTGTTCCCGCTGGCGGTCGGCCCCGAGACTAAACTGTTGCAAACCTTGTCTCCGGGACTGGTGTGGGTGGCGGCCCTTTTGTCCGTGCTGCTCTCGCTGGACGGGCTGTTTCGCAGTGATTTCGAGGATGGCTCCCTGGAACAGTGGGTCCTTTCGTCGCACCCCCTGCCGCTTCTGGTATTGGCCAAGGTACTGGCACACTGGGCGTTTTCCGGCTTGGCGCTGGTGTTGCTCTCGCCGTTGCTGGCAATGATGCTAGGGTTGCCCAGCGAATGCCTGCCCGTATTGCTCATGTCCTTGTTGCTCGGCACGCCGGCGCTCAGCCTGTTGGGCGCGGTGGGCGCGGCGCTGACGGTGGGTTTGAAACGCGGCGGCCTGCTGCTGGCCCTGTTGATTCTGCCTTTGTATATCCCGGTGTTGATCCTGGGCAGCGGCGCTTTGCAAGCCGCGCTCATGGGCATGCCGGCGACCGGTTACCTCTTGTGGCTTGGCAGCCTGACCGCCCTGGCGGTAACCCTGACACCCTTTGCCATAGCGGCCGGCCTGAAGATCAGCGTCGGCGAATAATGAAGTCTGGTTACGTGTAACCCGTTCTTCAACATAAGAAAGGCCCTACGCTTCTTGCAACCACAAGACGCAACCGTGATGGAAACAGCAATGAACTGGACCTGGTTTCACAAGCTCGGCTCGCCCAAATGGTTTTACGGCATCAGCGGCAAGCTGCTGCCGTGGTTGAGCATCGCCGCCGTATTGCTTATCGGCCTCGGCCTGGTCTGGGGCCTGGCCTTCGCACCGCCGGATTACCAGCAGGGCAACAGCTTTCGCATCATCTATATCCACGTGCCTGCCGCGATGCTCGCCCAGTCCTGCTACGTGATGCTGGCGGTGTGCGGCATCGTCGGTCTGGTGTGGAAGATGAAGCTCGCGGACGTCGCCCTGCAATGCGCTGCGCCCATCGGTGCGTGGATGACCGCCGTGGCGCTGGTCACCGGCGCGATCTGGGGCAAACCCACCTGGGGTTCGTGGTGGGTGTGGGATGCGCGACTAACGGCCATGCTGATCCTGCTGTTCCTGTACTTCGGTCTTATTGCCCTTGGCAATGCGATCAGCAATCGTGACAGCGCCGCCAAGGCCTGTGCGGTGCTGGCGATTGTCGGCGTGATCAACATCCCGATCATCAAATACTCGGTGGAGTGGTGGAACACCCTGCACCAGGGCGCCACCTTCACCCTGACCGAAAAGCCGGCCATGCCCGTGGAAATGTGGGCGCCGCTGTTGCTGATGGTGCTGGGGTTCTACTGCTTCTTCGGCGCTGTGCTGCTGATGCGCATGCGCCTCGAAGTGCTCAAGCGTGAAGCCCGCGCCAGTTGGGTCAAGGCCGAAGTGCAAACCAGCCTGGGAGCGCGTGGATGAGTTTTGCTTCTTTGAGTGATTTTCTCGCCATGGGCCACCATGGCCTGTATGTCTGGACGGCCTATGGCATCTGCCTGGCAGTACTGGCCCTCAACGTCGCCGTGCCGATCCTGGCCCGCAAGCGTTACCTGCAACAAGAGGCGCGTCGTCTGCGCCGGGAGACCGATAAGTGAATCCGCTGCGTAGAAAGCGTCTGTTGATCATCCTTGCCATTCTGGCCGGCGTAAGTATTGCCGTGGGCCTGGCGATGAGTGCCCTGCGGGAGAACATCAACCTGTTCTACACCCCGACCCAGATCGCCAATGGCGAAGCCCCGCTGGACACGCGCATCCGCGCCGGCGGCATGGTGGAGAAGGGCTCCTTGAAGCGTTCCGGCGACTCCCTGGACGTCACCTTCGTGGTCACCGACTTCAATAAGGCCGTGACCATTACGTATCGCGGCATCCTCCCGGACCTGTTCCGTGAAGGCCAGGGCATCGTCGCCCTGGGCAAACTCAATGCCGACGGTGTGGTAGTGGCCGATGAAGTACTGGCCAAGCACGATGAGAAATACATGCCGCCGGAAGTTACCAAAGCGTTGAAAGACAGCGGCCAATCCGCCCCAACTCCAGCCAAGGAGGGCTAAGTGATGACGTCCGCACTGTATATTCCGGAGCTGGGCCACTTGGCGATGATCCTCGCCCTATGCTTCGCCATCGTCCAGGCCGTGGTGCCGTTGCTCGGCGCGTGGCGTGGCGACCGTCTGTGGATGAGCCTGGCGCAGCCGGCCGCCTGGGGCCAGTTTGCCTTCCTGGTGTTCGCGTTCGGCTGCCTGACCTACGCCTTTATGACCGACGACTTTTCCGTCGCCTATGTGGCCAGCAACTCCAACAGCGCCTTGCCCTGGTATTACAAATTCAGCGCCGTGTGGGGCGCCCACGAAGGTTCGCTGCTGTTATGGGCCCTGATCCTCGGCGGTTGGACCTTCGCCGTGTCGATCTTCTCCCGGCAACTGCCGCAAGTCATGCTGGCTAGGGTGCTGGCGGTGATGGGCATGATCAGCATCGGCTTCCTGCTGTTCCTGATCATGACTTCCAACCCGTTCAGCCGCATCCTGCCGCAGGTCCCGGTGGACGGGCGTGATCTCAACCCGCTGCTGCAGGACATCGGCCTGATCGTCCACCCGCCGATGCTCTACATGGGCTATGTCGGCTTCTCCGTGGCCTTCGCCTTCGCCATCGCCGCCTTGCTCGGCGGGCGCCTCGATGCGGCCTGGGCGCGCTGGTCGCGGCCATGGACCATCGTCGCCTGGGCCTTTCTCGGCATCGGTATCACCTTGGGTTCGTGGTGGGCCTATTACGAACTCGGCTGGGGTGGCTGGTGGTTCTGGGACCCGGTGGAAAACGCGTCCTTCATGCCTTGGCTGGTGGGCACCGCGCTGATTCACTCGCTGGCCGTCACCGAAAAACGCGGCGTGTTCAAGAGCTGGACCGTGTTGCTGGCCATCGCGGCGTTTTCCCTCAGCCTGCTCGGCACTTTCCTCGTGCGTTCGGGCGTTCTGACTTCGGTGCATGCGTTTGCGTCCGACCCTGCGCGCGGCGTGTTCATCCTGATCTTCCTGCTGTGTGTGGTCGGCGGTTCCCTGACTCTGTTCGCCCTGCGCGCGCCGGTGGTCAAGAGCCAGGTCGGCTTCAACCTGTGGTCGCGGGAAACCTTGCTGCTGGGCAATAACCTGGTGTTGGTGGTGGCCGCGTCGATGATCCTGCTCGGCACCCTGTACCCGCTGGTGCTGGATGCGCTGACCGGCGCCAAGCTGTCGGTCGGCCCGCCGTATTTCAACGCCTTGTTCATCCCGTTGATGGGCTTGTTGATGGTGGTCATGGCCATCGGCGTGCTGGTGCGCTGGAAAGACACCCCGGTGAAATGGCTGGTGGGCATGCTGACCCCGGTGCTGCTGGGCAGCGCGGCCTTGGCCGTGATCGCCGGTATCGCCTATGGCGATTTCAACTGGGCGGTCCTCGCCACGTTCATGCTCGCCGCCTGGGTGTTGCTGGCCGGTATGCGCGACATTGTCGACAAGACCCGCCACAAAGGCCTGATCAAGGGCCTGCCCACCCTGACCCGCAGCTACTGGGGCATGCAGGTCGCGCATATCGGCATCGCCGTGTGTGCCCTCGGCGTGGTGCTCTCCAGCCAGAACAGCGCCGAGCGTGACCTGCGCATGGCCCCCGGCGAGTCCATGGACCTGGCCGGTTACCACTTCATCTTCGAAGGCGCCAAGCATTTCGAAGGGCCGAACTTCACGTCCGACAAAGGCACTGTGCGCGTGGTACGCAACGGTAAGGAAATCGCCGTGCTGCACCCGGAAAAACGCCTGTATACCGTGCAGAGTTCGATGATGACCGAAGCCGGGATCGACGCCGGTTTCACCCGTGACCTTTACGTCGCTCTGGGTGAACCGCTGGGTGAGGGCGCCTGGGCGGTGCGCGTGCATGTCAAACCGTTCGTGCGCTGGATCTGGTTCGGCGGTTTGATCACCGCTTTTGGTGGTGTGCTCGCGGCGCTGGACCGGCGCTATCGGGTCAAGGTCAAGAGCCGGGTGCGTGAAGCTCTCGGTCTGCAAGGAGCGGCGGTATGAAGCGTTGGTTGATGGTCGTGCCGCTGGGGTTGTTTCTGCTGATGGCGGTGTTCCTGTATCGCGGGTTGTACCTGGACCCGGCCGAGTTGCCCTCGGCCATGATCGGCAAGCCGTTCCCCGCCTTCAACCTGCCGACGGTGCAGGGCGACAAAACCCTGACCCAGGCTGACCTGCTGGGCAAACCGGCGCTGGTCAACGTGTGGGGTACCTGGTGCATTTCCTGCCGTGTCGAGCACCCGGTGCTGAACAAACTGGCGGAGAAGGGCGTGGTGATCTACGGCATCAACTACAAGGACGACAATGCGGCGGCCTTGAAATGGCTGGTGGAATTCCACAACCCGTACCAACTGGATATCCGCGATGAAGACGGCAACCTGGGTTTGAATCTCGGTGTCTACGGCGCTCCGGAAACCTTCTTTATCGACGCCAAGGGCGTGATCCGCGACAAGTACGTCGGCGTCATCGATGAAACGGTCTGGCGCGAACAACTGGCCGCCAAGTACCAGGCCCTGGTCGACGAGGCCAAGCCATGAAGCGCTGGTTAGCCGCTGCCGTATTAGCCTTGGGCCTGGTGGGCGTGGCCCACGCCGCCATCGACACCTACGAATTCGCCAACGACGCCGAGCGCGAGCGTTTCCGCGACCTGACCAAGGAACTGCGCTGCCCCAAGTGCCAGAACCAGGACATCGCCGACTCCAACGCCCCCATCGCCGCCGACCTGCGCAAAGAGATCTTCCGCATGTTGGGGGAGGGCAAGGACAACCAGCAGATCATCGACTTCATGGTCGACCGCTATGGCGATTTCGTTCGCTACAAACCGGCGCTCACCGGCAAGACCGCGCTGCTCTGGTTCGGCCCCGCCGGGCTGCTGCTGGCCGGCGTTGTGGTGATGGTGGTGATCGTCCGCCGTCGCCGCGCCGCCCCTACCGATGGTTCCGACGCGCTATCCGCCGAAGAGCGCCAACGCCTCGACCAATTGCTGGACACCAAGACTGATGATTGATTTCTGGCTCGCAGCCGGCTTGCTGCTTCTGATTGCCCTGAGTTTCCTGTTGATCCCTGTATTGCGTGGCCGTCGTGCCCAGCGTGAAGAGGATCGCACCGCGCTGAACGTGACGTTGCGGATGTCCGATTCGCAGTCGGCCGATATCTCGAAATCGAAGGCGCCTGTGGAGGGCGTTGCATCAAAGTCGGCGATCTTGATGGTCGGCAGGGTGAGGGTACGGTTCAGATCGCCGGCCGCCAGGTTGCAGGTACCGGCGTTGACCTGGCCGACAAAGTTCAAGGTGCCTGTGGTTGCGGCCTGAGCCGCATGGGCGCTGAGGCCAGCAGTGATTGCCAGCAGTCGCGGCAGCGTGCGGATGTTCATCGGGTAATCTCCGGCGTTTCAGTTATAGGTAATGTTGACGGTGGCGGTACTGGCGAGCGTGCCTTGGCTGACCGCGCCGTTTTGGTGATAGGCGGCGCCGAGTGGCAAGACCGCACGGTTGTCGGAAACCACCAGCGTGCGGCTGCTATCGGTGCCGTTGGCGGTAATCGTCCGGGCCACCCCATTGATTCGCGAATACAGCCACAGCCCGATGCCACCGGCGCTGCCGGTATTGATGAAGAGCGCTTCGTTCCCGGGGGCGGGCGTGCCGGCGAGCCGAAAGGTGACGTGGGTGGCGTCGCTGCAGTTCGCCGTCAACTCGAAGTCGCGCGCGCCTGCGCTGATGGCATTTTGGAAGGCGCTGACTTGAACCGGGTCAAGCGAGATCGTTCGGTTGACGTCACCGGCCGCCAGATCGCAGGTGGCGGCGGGTCTGACGAAACGTACCGAGTTGTTGAGCCGCAGGCTAAAGCGGCCTAAGTAACCCCAGGGGCCGTGCAGTCTGTATTCAAAGATAGTTCCGGCAGGCACGACCCCGTCTGTTACCGGCCCGATTTTGTAAAGGGTCACCTTCGCGTTTGTGAAGGAGGGGTGCCTTCCGGGAGGCACGACGGCACCGGAAAAACTTTCGATGGCATAGGCACTGGTCGATGGGCGGGCGTCGCTGATGAGCAGCCGCATTCCAACCCCCGGTGCCTCGGTCGGATAGGACCCGGTTGTCGGGTCCAACGGTCTTGCATAGCGCCCGAAGGCCGAAGCTGGGGTGCCGGTGCGGCAATTGTAGAAGAGGGCAGGCACAGAGCCGCTGAATGCTTGTTGGGCGATCACACTTCCCAGCGGCAGGCTGTCGGGGACGGTAATCACGGCCGGGAGGGAGAGGCCAAGCTCGGCGTCAGGAGGATAGCTCTCGCACGCCGCTTGAGCCGCGATTGGCAAGCCAAGCACGAGCAGTATTGAAACGAGGTTTGTGGAGTGTTTCATCTTCAGTCCCGCCATAAAAAGTAGGGCGCTTGCCTGCGCCGGATCAACCGCCCGCACCACCTTTGCAGGCGCCCGCGTTCAGATGGCGCAGGCGGTTCGCGCCTTTAGCCGTCGATTTCGTACCCAGGTCGTAGTCCAGCCGACATATGCCCCCGGCATTGGCCCCCCACTTGACCGTCAACTGCCCCTGCGGGCGCGCCACACGGACAAACGCCTTACCGCCCTGCCCGACAATGCCGACACTGGCGCCGTCTTCATCGAAGACATCCGAACCAAAGGGAAGTGGATTGCTATCCTCGCTCAGGGCCGTGATCAACAAGGCCTGGCCGCTGACCGTGGCGAATTGCAGCTTCACCACCGAACCGGCGCGGGGGGCGACGTTTTGCGCGGCGCTCTTGAGCTCCACATCGACGGAAAGGTCCTTGGGGTCCAACTCGACGACGTTGCGGCGGTACGGCGTGAGATGGGGGACCACGGCATAACCGCGCTTGCCGATTTGAGCGCTGTGGTTGCCGTTGATCCGTGCGCCCTCGGCGTCGGGCGCCTGGACGATGCCGACGGTATCGCCCAACTCCGGCGCGAAGGTCACGCCGCCGGCATGCGCGACCATGCCGCCGGTCATGCCGAACGATGCCGAACGGTAGGCACTGCTCTGGCCAACGCTGGCGGAAAGCACACCTTGGCCGGTCTGGTATTTCATGTCGGCACTGCTGGCGTTGCCTCTGCCGTGCGTCTGGCTGGCGCCGATGCCGTAGCTGAACTCGCTGCGTTCACCCAGGCTGCCGCCGAGGGTCACGCGCTCGCCGCTGCTTTGATCGCCGCGATAGGCCGTGGTGGTCAAGGTCGGCGAGCGTGGGCCGTTGCCCAGGGGCAGGCTCAGGGTCAAGTCCACTTGCTTGTCGACGCGTTCGCTCAGCAAGTCACGGCTGCGCTGGGCGCTGAGGGTGTAGTGAATGCCTTTCCAGGCACCGCTGTAACCGGCGGTGAAGGTCAGGTTGGCGCTTTTGCGGTTCCAGTAGTTTTGTGAGGAACCGGTCAGGTACACCGTGCCGACGCCCAGGCTCTGGTTGAGGCTGATATCCATCCGGTCACGCAGCCGCGACAGGCTGTCGACGCGCAGCCCGTCGATGGCGAGGCCACGCACGCGTGCCGCGTCGGCCACGCTCAGGAAGCCTTCGGTGGAATACCGGTAGGCGCCGAGCGCAAAGTGGGTGCCGGTGTCTGCGAAGTTCTTGCTGTAGCGCATCTGCAGGCTTTGCCCCTCAAGGAAGCCGTGCCCTTTCAGGTGAGCGCTGGAGTGGGTCAGGTCCAAAGACAGCGCGCCAAACGCCGTGTTGAATGCCGCACCCGCCAGTTGCGAGCTGTAGTCGTCGGCCAGCACCGCGCCGGTGTAGCCGCTCAACAGGTTGCTGAGGCCATGCTGGTAGGTGGCCTGCAGCAGTTTGGGAGGGTGGCGCACGCCAATTTCATCCAGTTGGCCGAGACTCACCGAGTAGCGCTTATAGCCGGCACGCAACAGGTTGGCGTTGGCGGCGAACGGCACGACGAACTCGCGCCGACGCCCATCGGCTTCGGTGATCGTGACGTTCAGGTCGCCCCCATAGCCGGTCGGGAACAAGTCATTGAGCACGAACGGGCCGGGGGCGACGGAAACCTCGTCCAATAACACGCCGCGTTGGCGCACGCTGACCCGCGCGTTGGTCTCGGCGACGCCACGCACGACGGGCGCAAAGCCGGTCTGGGAGTCGGGCAGCATGCGGTCATCGCTGAACAGGCTGGCCCCGCGCAGGCGCACGCTGTCGAATAACTCGCCCGGGGTGTAGATCTCGCCCACCATCAGTTGTGACTGCAGTGGGCTCACGTCGCGCTGCACGTAGGTGGCGTTGCTTTGATAACCCGAGGCGCTGTCGGTTTGGCTGTAGCTGCCGTTGTGGCGCCAATGCCAATCGCCCAGGTTAAGCCCGGTATTGAGGCCCAGATAATGGGAGCTGAGCGCGCGGCCGTTGGTGCGGGTCGCAAAGGTATTGGCGTTGTAGCGCACAAAGGCGGCATCGATGCCGCTGTCCCACTGGCGCGGGTCGACATAGCCGCGCGCCTTGCGTGCCAGGTAGATCTGCGGAATCTGCAGGTCCAGGCGGTTTTCGCCGGCGTCGAATGGGCTGCTGGCGCCCGGCAGGTAGGTGGCGATATCGGCACAGTCGGTAAACGGTGAAGGGGCGGCGACACCGGCTTGGGCGGATTGCCGGTCGACCGCGTCCAGGTCGACGCCGAACCTGAGCAGCGCCTCACGCCCTAGGCACAACTGCGTGCTGTTCTGGCCTTCGACCGCCGCGAACGACACGGTTTCGCGCCCGATCCACTGGCCGTTGAGGTGGACGTCGGCGCGGTAGCTGCCGGGCAGCACAATGTTGCCCTGGCTGAACTTTGAAATATCGACCTGCAGGCCGCCCGCGCGATCCGCAAAGAAGGCCGGGTTGAATGCGACATGCTCCGCCGCGTGGGCATCCAGGGCATGAGCGCTGCTCAGCAGTAACAGGCATCGTGTCGTTAGCCGCAATCGAGGGTGTGTCAGGGGCCCGTGGCCTGGCCTGGCGTGCATGTTCAAACGCATGGTGACCGTTCCCGGAAAATAGGTGCTGTTCGAATTCGGGCATGGGTAAGCCCTGCCCTGAAAAAAGGGCATCAACCGAACGTGTGGAATGCAGTGAGTGAGGCGGCCAGCCGGCCTGCAGAGGTGCTGGCGGACGTATTTAGGCGGTCATGGCGCGACCTTGGTGCTGTGCGAGACCTTGGCCCCGAAATCGTCGAGCGTGCGGAACTCTACGGTGGCCGCGGCACCTGGCGGCGTTTTCAGGGTGGGTAGTTCGAAGCGTTGGCGAGCGCCGGGTGTCACCATGTTTTCGGCGCCTGATGTGGCGGCCTGGCGGGGATGACGCCGCCCCGACTCCAGCAGGTCGATCTGTTCGAATGTCACGTGATAAGGGCTCGGGTTGTAGACCTCCAGCGCCTGGCCTTGCGCGCTCGAAACGCGGCGCCATTGCAGTTTTCCAGGCGCGGACTCGACCGCGTAGGGCAGGTTCTGCGGGCGGAAAAACAGCTTGATCCGCGAGCGGAAGGCGAGTTGCAACTGGTTGCCCTGTTGGGCGCCTGGCGTCTGCGCGGGCACTTCCAGTACGTTGAACCAGAACAGGCTTTCCTCGGCCGACGGCAAGGTGTCGCCCGTGTAGGCCAGGCGCACGACCTGTTGTTTACCCGGCTCCATGCGAAAGATCGGTGGCGTGGCGACAAAGGGGATTCCGGCGAGGTCCGGCGTCGAGCGCTCGTCGCCGTTGTCCAGCCATGCCTGGATCAGCACCGGCGCCTGGTTCTTGCTTTCGAGCCGGACCGTCACCTCCTTGGCTTGCTGCGGGTAGACGATGCGCGTGCTGTTGATCACCACGCTGGCCTGCACGACGGCGGCGCCGAACAGCGCCCACGTCAACAGCAGGCACTTGGCTGGCAGGTGTGAAAGGGAAGTAGCGTTCATACCGTCAGTCACTGGGTGGAGGCAGGGGTGAGGCCCGCCGAATGGCGCACGCGGGCGCCGAAGTCGCTGACCGTCGTGAACTCAACCTGGGGCGTGCCACTGGGGCGTTCGCGCAGCAGCGGCAGCACAAAGCGTTTCACATCGCCGGCCGGCATTAGCAGGCTGTCATTGGCGGCCTTGTTCGGCGCTTTGCTGAACCGCTTGCCGTCGCTCAGCAAGTCAACCGAGGTGAGGGAAATATGGTACGGCGTCGGATTGGTTGCCTGTAGGGCGAAACCCTGGCCGTGGCGCACCAGTTGCCATTGCAGTTTCGCCGGGGCGCTGCTGACCGGGTAGGGCAGTGCCTGCGGTCGCAGGAATACCCGCAAGCGGCTACGGAACGCGAGTTCGATCTGGTTGTTCTGCGCGGCATCGGCGGCCAGCGGGGGGACTTCGAGCACATTCAGCCAGTACAGGCGTTCACGGTCGCCGGGGGCTGATTCGCCGGCATAGCGCAGGCGCACCGCCTGTTGCTGATGGGGCTCGATGCGGAAGATCGGCGGCGCCAGGCTGAACGGTGTTTGCGCCGTCGCGGGTGTCGAGCGCACGTCGCCGGCATCCAGCCAGGTCTGCACCAGCGCCGGGCGGTTGCCCTTGTTCTCCAGGCGTACAACTACCTCTTGCCGGTCGGCTGGGTAGATCACGCGTGTGCCGTAGATAATCACGCCTGCGTGGGCGCTGGATGCTAGCAGCGAGAACCCTCCGACAGCACAGCAGGCTAGGGCAAGGCGGGCGATTGTTTTCATCATCTGAGTGCTCTTCGAATCAGCGGGCAGACCCTGCACGACGGCGCAGGTCCGTTGCGTGCAAGGCCGGCATGCTGGTCCCTTAATCGGCGTACTCGACCAGGAAACCGACCCGGGTGCGGACCGTTCCTTCGGTGGCGGCGCCGCTGGCGTACATTTGCGCGGCCAGTGGGATGACTGCCTGGTTGTCGGCGATCACCACCCCCGCCGATTTCTCGGTGTAGACGTTAATGGGAGAGCCATCGCGGTTAGTCACTTCGATCTGTACGTTCTTGGCGTTGGTGGTGTCGGCCGGGTCGTTGTAGCCATCGATGTTCAAACGCCCGGTCGCCACATCGATGGCCGGGCTGGTTGGGTCGAAGGCCACCATCGCGGTGCGGCCGTTAGCGCAACTGCCTTCGCCCGGCCCACCGATGCGAATGGTGAAACCGGTCAGGTTGGCGCGATCGCCCGGGTT
>NZ_JAKNRV010000160.1:0-11480 GCF_023072625.1 Pseudomonas emilianonis | reverse complement strand
GCCCCTGCGGCGCCCGCGATTTCGCCGCCGACCACGCCTGTGTTGATCGCCGGTGACGGGCGCGTACAGATTACCTTCGTCGCTGACTGCTGGACGCAACTCACGGATGGCAATGGCAAAGTGCTGTTTAGCGGTATGAAGCGTAAGGGAGATACGCTCGACCAGGGCGGCAAGCCTCCTTTGACGCTGCGTCTGGGCTTTGCCCGTGGTGCGCAAGTGGCCTACAACGGCCAGCCTGTCGACGTAGCGCCGTTCACCAGTGGCGAAACTGCTCGCCTGAAGTTGGGGCAATAGTCATGCACGGCGAATCTCCAATCAAACGTCGCCTATCGCGCAAGATCTGGGTCGGCTCGGTGCCGGTGGGCGGCGACGCCCCCATCGCGGTACAGAGCATGACCAACAGCGACACCAATGATGTTGCTGCCACCGTCGCCCAGATCAATCGTCTGGAAGCCGCTGGCGTCGACATCGTGCGGATTTCCGTACCGGACATGGATGCCGCCGAAGCCTTCGGCCGCATCAAGCAACTGGTCAAGGTGCCGCTGGTTGCCGACATTCACTTCGACTACCGGATCGCTTTGCGCGTTGCGGAGTTGGGTGTTGATTGCCTGCGTATCAACCCGGGCAACATCGGTCGCGAAGACCGTGTGCGCGCGGTGGTGGACGCTGCCCGTGATCGCGGGATTCCGATCCGCATCGGCGTCAACGCCGGTTCCCTGGAAAAAGACCTGCAAAAGAAATACGGCGAGCCGACTCCCGCCGCGCTGGTTGAATCGGCGCTGCGCCACGTTGAGCACCTTGAGCGCCTGAATTTCCAGGACTTCAAGGTCAGCGTAAAGGCCTCCGACGTGTTCATGGCGGTAGAGGCCTACCGCCTGCTGGCCAAGGAAATCGTGCAGCCACTGCACCTGGGTATCACTGAAGCGGGTGGTTTGCGCTCAGGCACAGTGAAATCTGCGGTGGGTCTCGGTATGCTGCTCGCCGAAGGGATTGGCGATACTATCCGCATCTCCCTGGCGGCAGACCCGGTAGAGGAAGTGAAGGTCGGTTACGACATTCTAAAATCCCTGCATTTGCGTTCCCGTGGCATCAACTTTATTGCCTGTCCGAGCTGCTCGCGGCAGAACTTCGACGTGGTGAAAACCATGAACGAACTGGAAGGGCGCCTCGAAGACCTGCTGGTGCCGCTGGATGTTGCGGTGATCGGTTGCGTGGTCAACGGGCCGGGTGAAGCCAAGGAAGCCCATATCGGCTTGACCGGCGGCACCCCGAACCTGATTTACATCGACGGCAAGCCGTCGCAGAAACTGACGAATGACAATCTGGTGGATGAGCTCGAAAGACTGATCCGCCAGAAAGCGGCCGAGAAGGTCGAAGCTGACGCTGCAGTTATCGCGCGCGGCTGATCCAGCGAATTTAAGGAATAGATGTGAGCAAGTCTCTGCAAGCCATTCGTGGCATGAACGACATCCTTCCGGAGCAGACGCCGCTGTGGCGCTACTTCGAGAGCACCGTTGCGCGTCTGCTGGATAACTACGGTTACAAACAGATCCGTATGCCGATCGTCGAGTTCACCGAGCTGTTCAAGCGCTCCATCGGTGAAGTGACCGACATCGTCGAAAAAGAGATGTACACCTTCGAAGACCGCAACGGTGATTCCCTGACCTTGCGTCCGGAAGGCACCGCCGCGTGCGTGCGCGCCGTGCTCGAGCATGGCCTCAGCGGCGGCGGCCAGCCGCAGAAGCTGTGGTACATCGGGCCGATGTTCCGCCACGAGCGTCCACAGAAAGGCCGTTATCGCCAGTTCCACCAGATCGGCCTGGAAGTGTTCAACCTCGACGGTCCGGACATCGACGCCGAGCTGATCGTGCTGACCTGGCGCCTGTGGGGCCTGCTGGGCATCCGCGATGCGGTCAAGCTTGAACTCAACAGCTTGGGCACCAGCGAGTCCCGGGGCCGCTACCGCGTCGCCCTGGTCGAGTACCTGTCCGCCCACCTAGACAAGTTGGACGAAGACAGCCAGCGCCGTCTGAAAACCAACCCGTTGCGCGTCCTCGATACCAAGAACGCCGACACGCAAGCCGTACTGGTCAACGCGCCGAAGATGGCCGACTACCTGGACGACGAATCCCGTATCCACTTCGAGGGCCTCAAGGCGCGTCTGGATGCCGCCGGTATTCCTTACGTGATCAACCCGAAACTGGTGCGCGGCCTCGATTACTACAGCAAGACCGTGTTCGAGTGGGTTACCGACAAACTCGGCGCCCAGGGCACCGTGTGTGCCGGTGGCCGTTACGACGGCCTGGTCGAGCAGATGGGCGGCAAGCCTACGCCCGGCGTTGGTTTTGCCATGGGTATCGAGCGGCTGATCCTGCTGCTGGAAACCCTTGAGCAGGTTCCGGAAGAAATCTCCCGGCAGGTGGATGTGTACCTGTGCGCCTTTGGCGAGGCCGCCGAACTGGCTGGCCTGGCCCTGAGCGAAAAAGTGCGCGACCAACTGCCGAACCTGCGCCTGCAGATCAATGCTGGCGCCGGCAGCTTCAAGAGCCAGTTCAAGAAGGCCGACAAGAGCGGTGCGCTGTACGCACTGATCCTCGGCGATGACGAATTGGCCCAGCAAGTGATAGGTTTCAAACCCCTGCGTGGTCAGGGCGAGCAACAGAACATTGCCTTTGATGCGCTCGCTGCGCACTTGGCCACCTGCGTCGTGCAGGGTTGAAGCTGTCGAACAGCCGAATTTAGCGATTGAGGAGTGTTGGGGTGTCGAGTACTGATGATGAGCAGTTGGCCGAGTTCAAGGACTGGTGGCAGCGTAACGGCAAGCCCCTGGTTACCGGTGGCCTGCTGGCTTTAGTGGTAGTGTTCGGCTGGCAAGCCTGGCACAAGTATCAGGCCAACCAGTCCCAAGGCGCCTCGATCCTCTATCAGCAATTGCTGGAAACCACGCTGACGCCGAGCGGCAAGCCCGATCCTGCGCAAGTGGCAGACCTGGCTGGTAAGCTCAAGAGCGAATTTGGCGGTAGCACCTACGCCCAATACGGCAGCCTGTTCGTCGCGAAAGTCGCGGTCGACACCGGCAAGCTGGATGATGCAGTCACCGAACTGAAGGCCATCGCCGACAAGCCGACCAACCCGACCCTGGGTGAAATCGCACGTCAGCGCCTGGCTCAGGTATTGGCGGCACAGAACAAGGCCGACGAAGCACTCAAACTGCTCGACGGCGATGCTGACAAGGCATTTGTAGCCACTCGCGAAGAGCTCAAGGGCGACCTGTTGGTCCAATTGGGTCGTACCGACGAAGCCAATGCTGCGTACCAAAAAGCCAAGGCGGCGCTGTCTGATGAAGCAGCGGTCGGTGGCTTACAAATCAAGCTCGACGACTTGGCCAAAGGGGATGCGTGACGTGATCCGTTGGAAACATGCAGCATTGCTGGCTCTGGCCGTTCTGGCCGCGGGTTGCAGCAGCAACAGTAAAAAAGAACTGCCTCCGGCCGAGCTGACCAGCTTCAAGGAAGAAGTGGTCCTGCAAAAGCAATGGAGCCGCTCCATCGGTGACGGTCAGGGCGAAACCTACAACATGTTGGTACCGGCAATCGACGGTGACAACATTGTGGCCGCTGACGTGACCGGCGTGGTGATCTCCATGGATCGCATGAACGGCGACGTGAAGTGGAAGAAAGACCTCGAACTGCCCGTATCCGGCGCCGTCGGCGTGGGTTACGGCATGGTCATGCTCGGCACGCTCAAAGGCGAAGTCGTGGCGCTGGACTCCAGCACCGGTGAAGAGAAATGGCGCGCTCGCGTGACCAGTGAAGTCCTCGCACCGCCTGCCACCAACGGCGACATCGTCGTGGTGCAAACCCAGGACGACCGTGTGATCGGCCTCGACGCCAGCACCGGCGCACAGCGCTGGCTGTACGACAGCACCCCTGCGGTGCTGACCCTGCGCGGTACCAGTGGTCCGGTTGTGACCAATAATCTGGCCGTTGCAGGTCTGTCGACCGGTAAAGTGGTCGCCCTGAATACCCAGAACGGCGTACCGATCTGGGAAACGCGTGTGGCCATCCCGCAAGGTCGTTCGGAACTGGATCGCGTCGTCGACATCGACGGTGGCTTGCTGCTGTCCGGCGAAACCCTCTACGTCGCTACCTACCAGGGCCGTGTCGCGGCACTGGACCTGCAAAGCGGCCGCGTCAACTGGCAGCGTGATGCTTCCAGCTACGCCGGTGTCGCCCAAGGGTTTGGCAGCGTCTACGTAAGTCTGTCGTCTGGCACCGTTGAAAGTGTCGACGAACGTTCCACCACTGCGCTGTGGAGCAACGACTCTCTGGCCCGCCGTCAACTGTCGGCACCGGAAGTGTTCTCCAGCTACGTAGCGGTAGGCGACTTCGAAGGTTACCTGCACCTGCTGAGTCAGGTTGACGGTCGTTTTGTGGGTCGCGAGCGCATCGACAGCGACGGCCTGCGTGCGCGTCCGCTGGTCGTGGGTAACATGCTTTATGTGTTTGGCAACAGCGGCAAGCTGGAAGCCCTGACCATCAAGTAAAGGTTTGACTATGCTTGGGGTAATCCCCAGGCGGCCCCGCTTCGGCGGGGCATGCTGCATCTGACGATGCTGCCCCGAGCACCAGCCGCTGCCTTGCAGCGGCTTTTGTATTTTCTGAAATAACGAAGTGGAGAGCCGCATGGTTCCCGTAATCGCCCTGGTGGGCCGACCTAACGTCGGCAAGTCCACCTTGTTCAACCGCCTGACCAGGACTCGCGACGCCATTGTCGGCGACTTGTCCGGTTTGACCCGTGATCGCCAATACGGTGAGGCAAAGTGGCAAGGGCGCTCCTACATTATTGTCGACACCGGTGGTATCTCCGGTGACGAGCATGGCATGGACGAAAAGATGGCCGAGCAGTCGCTGCTGGCCATTGAAGAAGCCGATGTCGTGTTGTTTCTCGTGGACGCCCGCGCGGGCTACACCGCTGCCGACCAGATGATCGGCGAGCACCTGCGCAAGCGCAACAAGCGTTCCTATGTGGTGGCCAACAAGATCGACAACATCGATCCTGAAATGGCCCGTGCCGAATTCAGTCCGATGGGCCTGGGCGACGCGATTCCGATCGCCGGTGCCCACGGTCGCGGCATCACCCAGATGTTGGAAATCGCCCTGCGCGACTTCCCTAGGGATGACGCCGAGGAAGAAGAGGGCGAAGAAGAGGTCGTCGCCGAAGGTGAGGAAGCCAAGCGCATTCCTGGCCCGAGCGAAAAAGATGGTATCAAGATCGCCATCATCGGCCGCCCCAACGTCGGCAAGTCGACCCTGGTCAACCGCATGCTCGGTGAAGACCGTGTCATCGTGTACGACGAGCCCGGCACCACCCGCGACAGTATCTACATCCCGTTCGAGCGTAACGACGAGAAGTACACGCTGATTGACACCGCCGGTGTGCGCAAGCGCGGCAAGATCCACGAGGAAGTTGAAAAGTTCTCCGTGGTGAAAACCCTGCAGGCGATCAAAGACGCCAACGTGGTGATCTTCGTGATGGACGCCCGCGAAGGCGTGGTGGACCACGACCTCAACCTGCTGGGCTTCGCCCTGGAAGCCGGTCGGGCCCTGGTGATCGCGATCAACAAGTGGGACGGCATGACGCCGAGCGAGCGCGATTTCGTCAAGATCGAGCTGCAGCGTCGCCTGTTCTTCGTTGAGTTCGCCGATATCCACTTTATCTCGGCACTGCACGGCACCGGCGTGGGCAACCTCTACGCGTCCGTACAGAACTCGTTCAAGTCCGCGGTGACCCGCTGGCCGACCAACCGTCTGACCCAGATCCTCGAAGACGCGGTAGGCGAGCACGCACCGCCGATGGTTAACAACCGCCGGATCAAACTGCGTTACGCCCACTTGGGTGGTGCCAACCCGCCGATTATCGTGATCCACGGTAATCAGATCGAGAAGGTGCCCAAGTCCTACGTGCGTTACCTGGAAAACACCTACCGCCGTGTCTTGAAGCTGGTCGGTACGCCGATCCGTATCGAGTTCAAGGGTGGCGAGAACCCATACGAAGGCAACAAGAACACACTGACTGACCGTCAGGTGAACAAGAAGCGTCGTTTGATGACTCACCACAAGAAGGCCGACAAGAAGCGCCGCGACAAGCGCTGATTCCGACCTCGCAAAAAGGGCTCTTTACGAGCCCTTTTTTGTGCGCGGTGGTTTGCGCCTTGACCCGATGCAATTGGCAGCTTAAAACTTGGGGCTCACCTGCAGGGGCCTCCGATGATCAACAGCAAGCTGCCAAATGTCGGCACGACCATTTTCACCACCATGTCGCAACTCGCTGCCGAGACCGGCGCGCTTAACCTGTCCCAGGGGTTCCCCGATTTTAATGGCCCACAGGGCTTGCTCGATGCCGTGGGCAAGCATGTTGCCAGCGGCCATAACCAATACGCGCCGATGACCGGCCTGCCAGCCCTGCGCCAGCAAGTGGCGGCTAAGATCGCTCGCAGCTATGGCGCCACGGTCAGCCCTGACAGCGAAGTGACCATCACCCCTGGCGCCACTGCGGCAATCTTCTGCGCGATCCAGGCGGTGATTCGCAGCGGTGACGAAGTCATCGTATTCGACCCGTGCTACGACAGCTATGAGCCCTCGGTCGAGTTGGCGGGCGGCCGCTGCGTGCACGTGCAACTGAGCCTGAAAAACTTCACCCTCGACTTTGAAAAGATTCAGGCTGCGTTATCTGCGCGCACACGCATGATCATCCTGAACACGCCGCATAACCCCACCGGCGCACTGATCAGCCGCGCCGAGTTGGACCTGTTGGCGGCCTTGATCCGCGACCGCGATATCTACCTGGTCAGCGACGAGGTCTACGAACACCTGGTGTTTGATGGTGTGCCCCACGTCAGTGTGCTGGCCCACGAAGAGCTGTATCAACGTGCGTTCGTGGTCAGCTCCTTCGGCAAGACCTACCACGTCACCGGCTGGAAAACCGGCTACGTGGTCGCGCCTCCGGCCCTGACCGCCGAATTGCGTAAGGTGCATCAATATGTCAACTTCTGCGGCGTGACCCCGTTGCAATACGCGTTGGCCGATTTCATGGCTGAGCACCCGGAACACGTCGAAGAATTGCCGGCCTTTTACCAGGCCAAGCGCGACCTGTTCTGCGACCTGTTGATGCCGTCGCGTTTCAGCTTTAATCGGGTCACCGGTACTTACTTCCAACTGGTGGATTACTCAGCGATTCGCCCGGACCTGGATGACGTCGCCATGTCCTTGTGGATGACCCGCGAGCACGGGGTGGCAACAATCCCGGTTTCGGTGTTCTACCAGCACCCACCCCAAGGCCAGCGCCTGGTGCGCCTGTGCTTTGCCAAACGCGAGGAGACGCTGCAACAAGCAGCCGAAAAACTATGCGTGATCTGAATGCACTGCCCGACCTGAACATCGCCCTGGTCCAGACCAGCCTGGCCTGGCACGACCGCAAGGCCAACCTCGATCACTTCGAATTGCTGCTAGAGCAGGCCCGGGGCGCTGACCTGATCATCCTGCCGGAGATGTTCACCACCGGTTTCTCCATGGACTCGGCCACCCTGGCCGAACCGGAAAATGGCCCGACCCATCGCTGGCTCCAGGCGCAGGCGGCGAAGTACAACGCGGTGGTCACCGGCAGTGTGATTATCCAGGCGGCCGACGGTAGCCATCGGAACCGCCTGTTATGGGCGCGGCCGGATGGCGAGGTGCTGCATTACGACAAGCGCCATCTGTTCCGCATGGCCGGCGAGCACAATCACTACACGCCCGGCGAGCGCCAGGTGCAGTTCGAGATAAAGGGCTGGCGTATTCGCCCATTGGTTTGCTACGACCTGCGCTTTCCGGTGTGGAGTCGTGATGCCCAGGACACCGATCTGCTGCTGTACACCGCCAACTGGCCAGGGGCGCGACGCCAGCATTGGAACCGGTTGCTGCCGGCGCGTGCGATCGAGAACCTGTGTTATGTGGCGGCGGTGAATCGGGTGGGTACGGACGGCAAGGGCTTTGTCTATACCGGAGATAGCCAGGTGCTGGATTTCCAGGGTGAGAACCTGCTGAGTGCGGGGGAGGCGGATGGGGTGTTCCAGGTGTGCCTGGACGCGGCTGAACTGGCGGCGTATCGCAGCAAATTTCCGGCGAATCTGGATGCTGATAACTTTCAGTTTGTCTGACAGACCGCTATCGCGGGCAAGCCCACTCCCACATTTGGACCGCGTTTTTCCTGTAGGAGCACGGTCAAAGTGTGGGAGTGGGCTTGCCCGCGATGAGGCCCCGACACACAACACACATCCAAAGCCCAACAAAAAGGCCCCTGGGTTCTCACCCAGGGGCCTTCAGCATTACAGCGAGGCTTACGCCGCTTTCGCTTCCACCTGGCTCAGCGAGCGGTTCAGGGCGCTGAATACCGCCTTGAAGCTGGCTGTGGTGATGTTTTCATCAATACCCACGCCATGCACCGGACGCTCGCCGTTCACTCGCAGCTCGATGTAGGCCGCGGCCTTGGCGTTGGTGCCGGAACCGATCGCGTGTTCGTTGTAGTCCATGATCTCCACGCCAATCGGCAGGCCGGCGACCAGGGCTTCCAGCGCACCGTTGCCCTTGCCGTGCCAGCGCAGGTTGGTTTCGCCTTGGCCTTTGCCCGAGACTTCCACTTCCACCGTGCTGTTGCCGTTTTCTTCCTGCAGGCGATGGCTGACCAGCGCATACGGCGTGTTGGCTTGCAGGTATTCACGCTGCAACAACGCGTGAATCTGCGAAGCGCTCATCTCCAGGCCCACACGGTCGGTTTCGGCCTGTACCACTTGGCTGAACTCGATCTGCATGCGACGCGGCAAGCTGATGCCGTATTCCTGCTCCAGCAGGTAGGCGATGCCGCCTTTGCCCGACTGGCTGTTCACCCGAATCACGGCCTCGTAGCTGCGGCCGATGTCGGCCGGGTCGATCGGCAAGTACGGCACTTCCCACAGGGCGTCGGTTTTTTGCTGGGCGAAACCCTTGCGGATCGCGTCCTGGTGGGAGCCGGAGAATGCGGTGTGTACCAGGTCGCCGACATACGGGTGGCGCGGATGCACCTGGATCTGGTTGCACTCCTCGACCACTTTACGCACGCCGTCGATGTCGGAGAAGTCCAGCTCAGGGTGCACGCCCTGGGTATAGAGGTTCAACGCCACGGTGACCAGGTCGACGTTACCGGTACGCTCGCCGTTGCCGAACAGGCAGCCTTCGACACGGTCGGCGCCTGCCATCAGGCCCAGCTCGGTGGCGGCTACGCCGGTGCCACGGTCGTTGTGGGTGTGCAGGCTGATGATCACGCTGTCACGACGGTTGATATGACGACCGAACCACTCGATCTGGTCGGCATAGATGTTCGGCGTGGCGCATTCAACGGTGGCCGGCAGGTTGAGGATCATCTTGTGCTCAGGCGTCGGGTTCCACACCTCGATCACCGCGTCACACACTTCCTTGGCGAACTCCAGCTCAGTGGCGCTGAAGGTCTCTGGCGAGTATTCGAACGTCCACTGGGTGTCCGGCTGCTGGGCGGCGTATTTGACGAACAGCTTGGCCGCGTTGACCGCGATGGCCTTGACCCCGTCCTTGTCCTGGTTGAACACGATGCGGCGGAAGGACGGCGAGGTGGCGTTGTACAGGTGGACGATGGCTTTTTTCGCGCCGCGCAGGGATTCGAAGGTGCGCTCGATCAAGTCTTCACGGCCCTGGGTCAGCACCTGGATGGTGGTGTCCTCGGGGATGTGGTTGCCTTCGATCAGGGTGCGCACGAAGTCGAAGTCGGTTTGCGAAGCGGCCGGGAACGACGCTTCGATTTCCTTCACGCCGACGGCAACCAGGGTCTTCCAGAAGCGCAGCTTTTTCACTGCATCCATGGGTTCGATCAGCGACTGGTTGCCATCACGCAGGTCGGAGCTGCACCAGATCGGCGCGCTGGTGATGGTTTTCGACGGCCAGGTGCGGTCTGGGATATTGATGGTCGGAAACGCGCGGTACTTCGAAGACGGGTCTTTGAGCATGCTCATCGGGAAATCCTTTGTAGTAGGGGCCGAAAAAAGGCGGCCTGCCGTGGAACTGTTATTGGGGATAAAGCGGGAGACGAGGCAGATCGATTCAGCCTGGCAGTCGTGCGCTGACAAGGCACAGGCTGCGGTGCTGACGGAGCAGAATGAGGGTGTGAGAAGTTTTCATAAGCTCAACCCTAACCCCAGAGGTGAAAGATGGCAAGTAGTCCGGAAAAATTGAGAGAAGTTCTTCTCTGGGCGTAGGAAACGAGATTTTATGGTTGGGAAATGGTTGTTGGCTTGCTTAAATTGCGCAGCCTTTGTTGGCTGCGCAATCGGGCCATTCAAGGTTGGAACGCGCCGATAAAGATCGCCGGATCTACCCGTGCATCGTTCAGGCTGACATTCCAGTGCATATGCGGCCCGGTTGCGCGCCCCGTCGCGCCGACCTTGCCCACCACTGCGCCGCGTGCCAGTGGCTGGCCCACGCTGACGTCGATCTTCGACATATGGCAGAACATGCTGATAAAGCCCTGGCCGTGGTCGACGAACACCGTGTTGCCGTTGAAGAAGTAGTTGCCGACCAGGATCACCTTGCCCGCCGCCGGGGTCTTGATCGGCGTGCCGGCGGGGACGGCGAAATCCAGGCCTGAATGCGGATTGCGTTCTTCGCCGTTGAAAAAACGACGCACGCCGAACTTGCTCGACAGCGGGCCGTTGACCGGTTTGTCCAGCACGAGGTTGCTTGGCTGGTTAGGGCTGAAACTGCGGTAAGCCTTGATCTGCACCGCCAGCTCCGCCTCGATGCGTTTGAGCTGCGCCGGGGCGGGGTTGACCTGGCTTTTGTTCTTCAGGGTGATGCGCTGTTCCGGGTACTGCTTGTAACCGACGATAAACGGCAGGTTGCGCCCACCGCTGCTGATGCGTTCATTGCCCGGTTTGACCGTCAGCGGAATGCCGATAATCGCCAGCCAGTTGGCCTGCTCCTTCACCACCAGAACCGGCTTGCCCTGGTAGGTGGCTTTTGGTGCGGCGGCCGAGGAGCCCAGGTCGACGACGGCAACACCGCCAGGCACCGGCTTGTTCAAGGTCCGGGAGATGTAGCTGTCGGCGTGGGCGTTGACGGTCAGGCACAGCAGCATCAACAGGCTAAAAAAACGTGGCATCGATCAATCCAATAACGAAAGGGTGACGGGTGTCAGGTGGTTGTCTTCCACCCGCACTTGCAATTGGCCTTCACCGAGGCGCGCGGTCAGGCGCTGGCCGGTGTGGGTCTGCGCGGCATTGCGAATGGCCTGACCACGCTCGTCGAGCAGGATGCTGTAGCCACGGCCGAGTGTCGCCAGCGGGCTGACCACTTGCAGCGTCTGCACCTGGCTTTGCAGTTGCAGGCGGCGCGCCTTGAGGCCCTCGCGCATGGCGCGGGGCAGGCGCTCGGCGAGGC
>NZ_JAKNRV010000015.1:0-35117 GCF_023072625.1 Pseudomonas emilianonis | reverse complement strand
GGCACGCTGTGGGCGGCTTCGCCGTCCGGCGCACGCGGCGTCGGCCAGTCGGCGAATGGCCAAGGCTTTTGCTCAGTGTGAAAACTGCCGAAGCGGCCGATCTGCGCGAGGAACTGGCTCAGGCTGTCGCCAAAATTCATCAGGCCCAGGTTCGGCGCGCCGTAGACCAGCCGGTAAATCAGTTGCACCACCACCAGCGCACCGAGCAGGAACTGCGCCACTTGCCACACCAGGGCAAACACCAGCATCCACAGGATGCGCAGGACAATGGACTCGTACTTGGGGGCTGCTTTCGGATCGTTCATGACGCGTTCCTCAGTTGAAACCACTGGTGGAAATAAAGTCGACATCGGTTTTTGGCTCGGCGCGCATCAGCAATTCGATGACCTGGTTCAGGGTGCGCCCTTCAAACAGGATCGCATGCAGCCCGGCGACCAGCGGCATGTACACACCCGCTTCCTGGGACTTGGCCTTGAGCACCTTGAGGGTATTGACCCCCTCGGCCACTTCGCCCAGGCGCGTCACCGCGTCTTCCAGGCTCAAGCCCTGGCCGAGGGCAAAACCGACCTGATAGTTGCGGCTTTTCGGCGACGAGCAGGTGACGATCAGGTCGCCCACGCCCGCCAACCCCAGGAAGGTCATCGGGTTTGCGCCCTGATTCACCGCAAAGCGGGTCATTTCTGCCAAGGCACGGGTGATCAGCATGCTCTTGGTGTTCTCGCCCATGCCCAACGCCACCGCCATGCCGGCAATGATCGCGTAGACGTTTTTCAGCGCACCGCCCAGCTCGACGCCGAAGCGATCGCCACTGGCGTACACGCGAAAGGTACGGCCATGCAGCACGGCCTGTACCCGCTCGCACAGTGCTTCGTCTTCACTGGCGATCACAGTGGCGGTCAGTGCATGTTCGGCCACTTCCCGCGCCAGATTCGGCCCGGACAGCACGCCGATGCGCGCCTGCGGGGCGATCTCTGCGAGGATTTCGCTCATCAGCTTAAAGGTGTGCGCCTCGATGCCCTTGGTCAAACTGACCAGCAGCTTGCCCGCCAGGCGTTCGGCGTGGGGCGCGAGCACCGAGCGCAAGGCACTGGAAGGCAGCGCGACGAAACATAGCTCGCAGGCCTCCAGGGTCGCCTGCAAGTCGGTGACCGGCTCGACCGCCGGATGAATCTTGATGCCTTTAAGGTAGCGCGGGTTTTCTCGATGGACGCGAATGGCCTCGGCCTGTTCGGGATCGCGCATCCACTGGCGCACCGGATGACCGTTCTCAGCCAGCAGGTTAGCCACGGCGGTACCAAAACTTCCGCCTCCCAGGACCGCAATAGGGCGCTGTTCAGTCATATGCAATCCGTTAATCCATACCAGTGGCGATGGCAGCATTATACGGAGCCCCCCGCTTGCGGCCAGCCCTCGTATCAATTCACATGCCTGTCGGAAAATGCCATACCGGCGCGGGGGAATTGCAAGGGCAACGACTGGCAAATGGCCCAGCCTCGGTTAACATGGTCGGCTATTCGTAATTATCAAGGCCGTGTCGTGTATTTGGGCCCTCCTCCCCGTTCATCTCTGTGGTTGATGTTGCTGTGCAGCGGCGCGGCGCTCGCCGACGACCTGTTCCTCGACAACCAACCGCTGCCGCAGGTGCTGACCGCCACACGCCTCAAACAATCGGCCGCCGCCGTGCCCGGCAGCATGACCGTGATCGACAGCGAACTGATCAAGGCCAGCGGTGCACGGGACATCGCCGAGTTGCTGCGGCTGGTGCCGGGCATGATGGTCGGCTACACCAGCGGCAATCAGGCGGCGGTGAACTACCACGGCACCAGTGCCAGTGATGCGCGACGCATGCAGGTTTTGATCGATGGCCGCTCGGTTTACCGCGCCGGCCTGGCTACGGTGGACTGGAGTGATATTCCGGTGGCCATGGAAGACATCGAGCGGATCGAAGTGTTTCGCGGGCCCAACACCGTCAGCTACGGCGCCAACGCGTTGATGGCGGTGGTGAATATCCTCACGCGCTCACCGGCTAACAGCCACGGTTCAAGGATAAAAGTGGTACGCGGCGAGCGCGGGATCAATGATTTTTATGCCAGCCAGGGCGTGGGCTGGGAAACCGGCGACCTGCGCCTGTCCATGTCCGGGCAGCAGGATGATGGCTTTGACAACGACGCGGTGGGCGCCGACCGCCGTGACGGTCGGCGTCTCAACCGCTTCAGTCTGGCGGTGAGCCAGACCCTGAACGCGCAACAGAGCATCGACTGGCAACTGAATGCCAAGGAAGGGACCAATCAGCGTCCTTATACCTACGTGCCAATATTCGCGGGGGTTACCGAAGGCGGCAACAATTCCGACGTTGCCGCCAAAGACTATGCCGGTTCCCTGCGTTGGAATTTCGATTTCAATCCCGAACACAGCCTGTATATCCAGGGCTCCGCCCAGCAATGGGACCGCCGGCAGATCTGGAAAGCCTGTGACGCCAAGGTGTCGTTCAGCCCGGAACTGACCCGACTGTGGCAGCTCAACCCCAATTACGCCGAGCGATTGGCCCGGCACATGGACACCTACAGCCAAGGTGTTGCGCCCCCCGGCAGTGCCGACGAACAAGCACTGGGCAACCAAGTGCTGGACCAATGGCGCAACGGCGCCAGCCAGAGCGTGTGCGGCGACATCGACCAAAGCACCCGCGAAAGCCGCTACGACCTGGAGGTCCAGGACACCCTGAGCCTGTCCGACAGCCTGCGCCTGGTCAGCGGTATGAACTATCGCTATGACCGCGCCGACTCCGACACCTATTTCAACGGCACCCTGGATGACATCACCTGGCGCCTGTTCGGCCAGCTTGAATGGCGCGCCAGCGAGCATTGGTTGCTGCAGGGCGGCACCATGTACGAAGACACCCACCTGAGCGGCAACTCGCTGACGCCGCGGGTGGCGGTCAACTACCTGATCAACCCGCGCCACGGCCTGCGCGCGGTGTACTCCGAAGCGATCCGCTCGCCGGACATGTTCGAGAACAACGTCAACTGGAGCTACCGTGTCACCAACCTCAGCTCGCCGGCCTACGGACAGAATTCCGGGCAGTACTTCGTCGCAACACGCGGCCCGGGCAACCTCGATAAAGAGCTGATGAAATCCCGCGAATTGGGCTATAACGGCTTTTTTGCCGACATCGGGCTGAACATGGACGTGAAATTGTTCTACGACGAAATCACCGACATGATCAGCTCGCCGCTGCGCAATAATCAGTACATTGCCAGCAACGCCAACAGCTCGCGCTTTACCGGCGCGGAATCCCAATTCGACTGGCGCATGAGCAACGCCGACCGCCTGCGGCTGACCTATGCTTACGTCGACGCCAGCTCCACCAACCCGCTGGACAAGGCGCAAACTGCACGCAACAGCGGTTCGGCCGGCTGGCTGCGCGAATGGGGGCAAGGCTGGTCCAGCGCCTTGTTCTACTATGGCGACGACGCCCTTAACCGCTATCGCTTCGAACGGGTCGACCTGCGCGTCGCCAAGCGCATCGCCTTGGGCAAAGCCAACGTGGAGCTGGCCGGCATGTTGCAACAACGCCTGGATGACCAGCCCACCACCTGGGCCGACAACAACTACGACCATCGCCAAGTGCTCTACTTCAGCGCGGAGTTAGAGTTCTGACATGGGCGATCAGTCACGGACGACCCTCCTCTCTCCCCCCAGACGCTGGCAGCGCTGCCTGCTGCTGCTGTGCCTACTGCTGAGCGTACCGGCCTGGAGCGCCGATATCCTGCTGACCGCCGCCGAAGACGGCGCCGGGGTGCAGGCATTCGTCCAGGCGCTTGCCCTGCAGCGCCCCGACGACCACGTGACCTTCACGCCGCTCACCGGCCTACCCGCCCCAAGCCAATTACCCGCCAGTACGCGCCTGATCCTGCTGGACCTGCCCAGCCTCGACTGGCGCCTGCAGGACGCCCAGGGCCCGTGGACCCTGGTGTTGCGCATCAGCCGCCTGCAGGCCCGCCAGCGCCTGGGCCAGGGCGTACCGGCCAAAATCAGCCTGCTGTGGAGTGACCCGCCGCTGGAGCGCCAATTGCGGCTGATCGCCACAATCCTGCCCCAGGCCAGGCGCATCGGCGTGCTCTACGGCGCCGACAGTGAATTCCTGCTCCGCGAGTTGCGCCAGTACGCCGCGCCGAGGGGCCTGGAGATCGTGCCCCAACGCTGGGACGACACTAACGACAGCCGCCCACTGCTGCATTTGTTCAGAAACAGCGATGTGCTGCTCGGCCTTGACGACCCGCAGCTATACAACCCGAAAACCGCGAAGAACCTGCTGCTGAGCAGTTACGCCCGGCAACTGCCGCTGGTGGGGCCCAATGCCGGGTTCGTCAAGGCCGGCAGCCTGGCCAGCACCTACAGCGACCAGACCAACTGGCTGGCCGTGCTCGACCGCCTGCTCGATCACCCGCCCGCTGGCTGGCCGCGCACGTTGTACCCGGAACACTTCAAAGTCATGGGCAACCCGCAAGTCGCACGCTCACTGGGCATCGAACAGGTCGACGAAGCCAACGTCGCCGCCCGCCTGGCCGAAGGAGAAAAACGCCCATGACCTTGCGTCGTCGTTGGGACATCAACACCCGCACCCAGCTCATCACCCTGGGCCCGGCACTGTTACTGACGTTGCTGTTGATCAGCTTCTTCACCTTCGTGCGCATCCAGGACCTGCGCCAGGAACTGGACCACACCGGCCAACTGATCGCCAACCAATTGGCACCGGCCACCGAATATGGGGTGATCTCCGGCAACAACGACGTGCTCGACAGCCTACTGCGCGCGACGCTGGCCACGCCCCATGTGCGTTTTCTGGAGATTCAGGACAGCGCCGAGAACATCCTGGTGTACGTCGAGCAACCCTCGGAAAATCACGACCGCTCGCTGTCGGTCAAAGTGTTCCAGGCACCGATCCGCCTGCAACATATCCAACTGGGCAATGACTTTTTCCAGGACAACCTCAACGAACCCAAGGCGCCACGTGCCGACTACCTGGGCCGGGTGATCGTCGGTATGTCCAACGATGCCTTCAGCCAGCGCCAGCAGGAGATTCTGTTCAAGGCCGGCGTGCTCGCGCTGTTCGCCCTGCTGTTTACCTTCCTGCTCGCGCGGCGCCTGGCCGCCAGCCTGTCGCAGCCGATCAGCGCCATGGGCCATGCGGTCAAGGCGATCCAGCAAGGCGACTACAAGACCCCGCTGCCGATTGTCGATGACTCGGAGCTCGGCGACCTCTCGCGACACATCAACAACCTTGCCGAAGGCCTCAACCAGGCCAGCCGCGAACAGCAGCAGGCCATGGCCCAGTTGATCCAGACCCGCGAGGAAGCCGAGCGGGCGAACAACGCCAAGTCGGATTTCCTGGCGATGATGAGCCACGAGTTGCGCACGCCGATGAACGGTGTGCTGGGCATGCTGCAACTGCTGGAAACCACCGAGATGACCGAAGAGCAGACCGAATATGCGGCGCTGGCCTCCGAGTCCACGGAACATTTGCTCAAGGTCATCAATGACATCCTCGACTTCTCGCGCATCGAACGCGCGGCCCTGGAGCTGGAACACATTCCGTTCAACCTCGCGGACCTGATCAACAGCTGCGCCCAGGCCTTCCAGCACAGCGCCCAGCAGCGCGGGCTGAGCCTCGAATTGCCGATCCCGCAGGGCCTGGACACGTTGCGCGTGAAGGGCGACCCGACGCGTATCCGCCAGATTCTGGTGAACCTGATCGGCAACGCGCTCAAGTTTACCGAGCACGGCAGCGTCAGCGTCGAGCCCCATTGGCAACCCCTCGACCATGAACTGGTGTGGTTCACCTGCACCGTGCGCGACAGCGGCATTGGTATTTCCGCCGAGCGCCTGGAACTGATGTTCGATGCCTTCCAGCAGGCCGACAGTTCCATTTCAAGACGTTACGGCGGCACCGGCCTGGGCCTGCCCATCGCCCGGACCCTGGCCGAACGCATGGGCGGTACCCTGCGCGCGCAGAGCGAAGAAGGCCGTGGTTCGGTGTTCACCCTGGAAATCCCGCTGGCCATCGACCAGCACAGCGTGCCGGCCATTGCCGCCAACGCCGAAGGCAAAGCCAGCGCGGGCAATGGCCGGCATGTGTTGCTGGTGGAAGACAACCCGGTCAACCGTACCGTGGTCGAAGCCATGCTGCGCAGCCTGGGTTTTGAAGTGAGCCTGGCCACCGACGGCGCCGAGGCGATCCGCAGCGCCGAGAGCCTGATTTTCACCGCGATCCTGATGGACTGCCGGTTACCGCTGATCGACGGCTACGAAGCCACCCGACAGATTCGCCAACTGCCGGGCTGCGCCGACCTGCCGATCATCGCCCTCACCGCCAACGCCTTGCAGGGTGACCGCGAACTCTGCCTGGCCGCCGGAATGAACGATTACCTGGCCAAGCCGTTCAAACGCACGGATTTGCAGCAAATCCTGCAGCGCTGGGTGCAATAGCGCCACGCCATTAGCCAACTGCGACTGGCGTGAAAGACGAAAGTGCGGCAGTCTTAGGCACCCGAACGGACCGCTAAATAGGCCCGGTTTATAATTTCAGTGAACAAGTGTACATTGAGTGCCTTGACGCTGTGACTTTCACTACAACGCAATAGTCTATGTGTAGGCTGCCGATATGAGGCATGAACGCGTCGTCGGTATCGGGAAGATTTGCCCTACCCTGCCGCATGGGATTATTGAGGAGCTCGCATGACCAAACAAAACGCCTTTACTCGGGAAGACCTGCTGCGCTGCAGTCGCGGTGAGCTGTTCGGCCCAGGTAACGCGCAACTGCCCGCCCCGAACATGCTGATGGTGGATCGCATCACCCATATCAGCGAAGAGGGTGGCAAGTACGGCAAAGGTGAATTGGTCGCCGAGCTGGATATCACTCCGGACCTGTGGTTCTTTGCCTGCCATTTTGAAGGTGACCCTGTCATGCCGGGCTGCCTGGGCCTCGACGCCATGTGGCAACTGGTCGGCTTCTACCTCGGCTGGCAAGGCTTGCCGGGTCGCGGTCGCGCCCTGGGTTCGGGCGAAGTGAAGTTCTTTGGCCAGGTTCTGCCAAGCGCCAAGAAAGTCACCTACAACATTCAAATCAAGCGCGTCCTCAAGGGCAAGCTGAACCTGGCTATCGCCGACGGTTCGGTGACTGTCGACGGTCGCGAGATCTATACTGCCGAAGGCCTTCGGGTCGGCGTATTCACTTCCACTGAAAACTTTTAAGGGTTATCCGCATGCGCCGCGTCGTTATCACTGGTCTGGGCATCGTTTCTTGCCTGGGCAATGACAAAGAGACCGTCACCGCTAACCTGCGTGCAAGTCGCCCTGGCATCCGCTTCAACCCGGAATATGCCGAAATGGGTCTGCGTAGCCAGGTTTCCGGCTCCATCGACCTGCCCCTCGAAGAATTGATAGATCGCAAGATCTACCGCTTCGTCGGCCACGCTGCCGCCTACGCCTACCTGGCCATGAAGGACGCCATCGCCGATTCCGGCCTGAGCCACGATCAGGTCTCGAACGTGCGTACCGGCCTGATCGCCGGCTCCGGCGGCGCGTCCACCCTGAACCAGATGGAAGCGCTGGACATCCTGCGCGAGAAAGGCGTGAAGCGCGTTGGCCCGTACCGTGTCACGCGGACCATGGGCAGCACCGTTTCCGCCTGCCTGGCCACGCCGTTCCAGATCAAGGGCGTGAACTACTCGATCTCTTCCGCTTGCGCCACCAGTGCTCACTGCATCGGTAACGCGGTTGAGCAGATCCAGCTGGGCAAGCAGGACATCGTGTTCGCTGGCGGTGGTGAAGAAGAACATTGGAGCCAGTCGTTCCTGTTCGACGCCATGGGCGCCCTGTCCACCCAGTACAACGACACCCCGGAAAAGGCCTCCCGCGCCTACGACGCCAAGCGTGACGGTTTCGTCATCGCCGGCGGCGGCGGCATGGTGGTGGTCGAGGAGCTGGAACATGCCCTGGCCCGTGGTGCGAAGATCTACGCGGAAATCGTCGGCTACGGCGCTACTTCCGACGGCTACGACATGGTTGCGCCAAGCGGTGAAGGCGCCATCCGCTGCATGCAGATGGCCTTGTCCACCGTGGATACCCCGATCGACTACCTGAACACCCACGGCACCTCGACTCCGGTCGGCGACGCCAAGGAAATGGAAGGCGTGCGCGCGGTATTCGGCGACAAGGCACCCGCCATCAGCTCCACCAAGAGCCTGTCCGGTCACTCCCTGGGGGCCGCAGGCGTTCACGAAACGATCTACTGCCTGCTGATGATGGAAGGCAACTTCATGGCTGGCTCGGCTAATATCGAAGAGATCGATCCGGTCGTCGCCGATATGCCGATCCTGACCAAGACCGTTGAAAACGTAAAAATCGACACCGTGATGAGCAACAGCTTCGGCTTCGGTGGCACTAACGCCACCCTGGTGCTGAAACGCTGGCAGGGCAAGTAAGCCCCGCAGGTTGATCACATGAAAAAGCCCCGACTGGTTCGGGGTTTTTTTATGGATTTTTGCTGAATCCCGCCGATCATCTGTTCGATTTACTGGCGCTGCCGGTGCAACCCGCGGGTGGCGTCTTCGATCACGCAACTGAGCTCTTCGGGGGCCGACGCGAGCGGGCTGGATGATTCGGAAATGCGCCGCAGGGTATCGCGAAGGTTTTCCTGCATGCCCTTGAGCGCTTGTTGTAGACGCGCCGCCTCATCCCGGCCACTCGGGCTGATCTCGCCGGCCAGATCGCCACCGACGACGTTCTGGGCGGCTCTCAGCGACCGCCCCAGCGACAGCACGATGCTGCAGGCTGTTTTTGACCTGAATGATTTCCTGCTCGTTCTGCGCGAGCGCCTGAAGCTCGCGAATGCTGGGAATCATGCCCGCAGCTTCCTGGAAAAAATCCTGGAACGCCTGAGTGCCAGCATGTTCTATAACTGCATGACTTTCTTCCTGCCACGCTTGTGAGGTTCGCCATGCCTGTTACCGTCAACACCCTGAATGCCGACAACTTCCGCCATAGCCTCAACATCGATAACCACGAGTTGTTCACCGACCTGCCCAAAAGCCTCGGCGGTGACGACTCCGCCCCCTCGCCACATGACTATTTCGATGCGGCCCTGGCGTCATGCAAGGCCCTGACCCTGAAGCTGTATGCGCAGAAAAAAGGCATCCCGCTGACCGGCGTAACTGTGGAAGTCACCCACGACGCCAGCGAAGAGCAAAAGGGCAAGTACGTGCTCAACGTCAAACTGACGCTCAAGGGCGTGCTCACCGATCAGCAACGCGACGAGCTGCACCGCATCGCCGACCGTTGCCCGATACACAAACTGATGACCACCGCCGAGGTGAGCATCGAGACAAAATTGGCGGAAGGTGCCTTCAGCCAGTAGCGGCAACCTCCGGTCGAGCGGGTTATGCTCAGGGCTCTCCAACCCGCTCAGACTGGGACGCACCATGACCACCCTCACCGTGATCCGCCCTCGCCTCGAAGATGTCGAAGGCCAGCCCATCCTGCGCCCGCTGCCATCGCGGGAATGTCGCAGCGTCGGGCCGTTCGTGTTTTTCGACCATATGCTGCCGACCCGCTATGCGCCGGGCAGCGGTATGAATATCCGCCAGCACCCGCATATCGGCCTGTCGACCCTCACCTACCTGTTTGAAGGCGCCTTGCAGCACAAGGACAGCCTCGGTTCGGACCAGTTGGTGGAGACCGGCGACGTGAGCTGGATGACTGCCGGCAGCGCGATTGCCCACGTCGAACGTACGCCCGAGGCACTCAAGGCCAAGGGGTTCAGCCTGCACGGGCTGCAAGTGTGGCTCGCCTCACCCAAGGACCACGAGACCGGGCCAGGGCACTACAGCCACCATCCGGCGGCTAGCTTGCCGGCCAGTGACAACCTGGGCGTGCAGATCCGCCTGATCGCGGGCAATGGCTTCTGCCTCAAATCACCGGTGCCGGTCCTGTCGCCCACGCTGTATGCCGACGTGCAGATGCAGACGGCCACCACCCTGCTGATCCCCGACGAGCATGAGGAACGCGCGGTGTACGTGCTGGAGGGTGACGTGCAGTTAGACGGTGAACCGCTTGAGGTACACAGCCTGGTGGTGTTGCCGAGCGAACAGGAGATGACTCTGTCTGCCGAGACCGATTGTCACCTGATGGTGTTCGGCGGCGCGCCACTGGATGGGCCACGCCGGATCAACTGGAATTTTGTGGCGAGCGATCCGACCGTGATCGAGCAGGCCAGGCAGCGTTGGGCGGCGGGGGATTGGCCGACGGTTCCCGGTGAAACTGAAAGAATTGAGTTGCCTGTGAGATAGCATTCGCGAGCAAGCCTGCGCCCACATTTAACCGCGTTATGCGGTCGAATGTGGGAGCGGGCTTGCTCACGATGAGGCCAGGACAGACGCTAGAGACTTAGCCCTTGAACACTTCATCCAACAAGTTATGCATCGACTGGAACGCCCGCGCAGCGGTCTTCGCGTCGTACATCATCATGCCCGGCACATTGGCCTGCGGGTCGGTGAAGGAATGCACCGCACCGCCATAGCTCAGCAGCTGCCAATCCACACCGGCCGCGTTCATCTCATCTTCGAACGCCGGCAGTTGCTCTTTCGGCACCAGCGGGTCGGAGGCGCCATGCAACACCAACACCGAACCCTTGATGTTTTTCGCATCCGCCGGGTTTGGCGTGTCGAGGGTGCCGTGGAACGAAACCGCCGCCTTCAACGGTGCGCCGGTGCGCGCCAGCTCCAGCGAGCAGCAACCGCCAAAGCAGAAACCGAAGGTGGCCAATTTGGATGTGTCCACCGCAGCTTCGGTCTGGCCTTGCAGTTGCTCAAAGGCCGCCTGCATGCGCGTGTTCAACAAGGGGCGGTCGTTCTTCAACGGCATCATTGCCGCACCGGCTTCATCGTTATTCGACGGGCGCACGGTTTGCCCGTAAAGGTCGGCGATCAGTACCACGTAGCCTTTGCTGGCGACGCGCTTGGCGATCTCTTCGGCACCCGCACTCACCCCCATCCAGTTCGGCGCCATCAGCAGGCCCGGCAGCGGACCGGTTTGGCTGGCATCGAAGGCCAGGCGGCTTTCATAAGACTGGCCATCAATCTGATAGACCACGGAACGCACAGTGACTTGGCTCATCATTTACTCCAGTTGAGGGGCACAAATGAAAAAACCCGCCGAAGCGGGTTTTTCTACAACGGGTTTAAACTGACAGTTCAACCAACAGCTTGTTCAGTCGGCGCACATAAGCGGCCGGGTCTTTCAAGCTGTCGCCAGCGGCCAGGGCCGCCTGATCGAAGAGGATGTGCGACAGGTCGCCAAAACGCTCTTCGCTTTGTTCGCCGTCGAGTTTCTCGATCAGCGGGTGAGCCGGGTTGAATTCGAAGATCGGCTTGGAGTCCGGCACCTTCTGCCCGCTGGCTTCGAGGATCTGACGCATCTGCATGCCCAGGTCCTGCTCGCCGATGGCCAGGATCGCCGGGGAGTCGGTCAGACGGTGGGAAACCCGCACTTCGCTGACGGCATCTCCCAGGGACGCCTTGATCCGCTCAACCAGGCCTTCCTTAGACTTGGCCACTTCTTCAGCGGCTTTTTTGTCTTCTTCGGAATCCAGGTTGCCCAGGTCCAGGTCACCACGAGCCACGTCGACGAAGGTCTTGCCGTCGAATTCGCTGAGGTAGCTCATCAGCCACTCATCGATACGGTCAGTCAGCAGCAGCACTTCGATGCCTTTCTTGCGGAAGACTTCCAGGTGCGGGCTGTTCTTGACCTGAGCGTAGGTTTCGCCGGTCAGGTAGTAGATCTTGTCCTGACCTTCCTTGGCGCGTGCCAGGTACTCGGCCAGGGACACCACCTGCTCGCCGTCTTCGCCCAGGGTGGACGCAAAGCGCAGCAGGCCGGCGATTTTTTCCTTGTTGGCGAAATCTTCAGCCGGGCCTTCTTTCATGACCTGGCCGAAGTTTTTCCAGAAACCTTTGTATTGCTCAGGCTCGTTCTTCGCCAGTTTTTCCAGCATGTCGAGAACGCGCTTGGTCAGCGCCGACTTCATGGAGTCGATGATCGGGTCTTTCTGCAGGATTTCCCGCGACACGTTCAGCGACAGGTCGTTGGAGTCGACCACGCCTTTGATAAAGCGCAGGTACAGCGGCAGGAACGATTCCGCCTGGTCCATCACGAACACGCGCTGCACGTAGAGCTTCAGACCCTTTGGCGCTTCGCGCTGGTACAGGTCGAACGGTGCACGGGCCGGTACGTAGAGCAGCGAGCTGTATTCCAGCTTGCCTTCGACCTTGTTGTGGCTCCAGCTCAGCGGGTTTTCGTAGTCGTGCCCGATGTGCTTGTAGAACTCCTGGTATTCCTCGTCCTTGATCTCGGTACGCGGACGGGTCCACAGGGCGCTGGCACGGTTGACGGTTTCCCACTCAACGGCTGGCGCTTCTTCGCCTTCGGCGGCTGCTTGCTCTTTCGGCAGCTCGATCGGCAGGGCGATATGGTCGGAGTACTTCTTGATGATGTTGCGCAGGCGCCAGCCATCGGCGAATTCATCTTCAGCGGCCTTGAGGTGCAGCACGATGCGCGTACCACGATCAGCCTTTTCGATGGTGGCGATTTCAAACTCGCCCTCGCCTTTCGAAGACCAATGCACACCTTCACTGGCGGCGAGGCCTGCGCGGCGGCTGAACACTTCAACCTTGTCGGCGACGATGAAGGCCGAGTAGAAGCCCACACCGAACTGGCCGATCAGGTGCGAATCTTTCTTCTGATCACCCGAAAGGTGCTTCATGAAATCAGCGGTGCCGGATTTGGCGATGGTCCCCAGGTGGGTGATCGCATCGTCACGGCTCATGCCGATACCGTTGTCTTCGAGGGTAACGGTCTTGGCGTCTTTGTCGAAGCTCACGCGGATTTTCAGTTCGGCGCCGCCTTCCAGCAACTCCGGCTTGGACAGGGCTTCGAAACGTAATTTGTCGACAGCGTCAGAGGCGTTCGAGATCAATTCGCGAAGGAAAATTTCCTTGTTGGAATACAGCGAATGGATCATGAGGTGCAGCAGTTGCTTCACCTCGGTCTGGAAGCCCAGGGTTTCCTTTTGAGTTTCCACACTCATGGTCATCAAACTCCAATTGGATGGCAGTGGCCGCGCCCTAGAGGGTTGGCGGCGGGTTGTCATCAAAGTTGGGGGCTAAGACCAGAATTTCAAGGGCGGGGCACTTCCTCGATCTTGAAATGCGCGCGAGCGGTGGCAATGGGTTCGGCCGCAGTGCTCTGCCAGGCGGTGATCGCCACATTTGCCACCCGTCGACCTTGGCGCCAGACCTGGCATTTGGCGTATGTGTCGCGAAACTGGCCGGCACGCAGGTAATCCAGAGAAAAGTCGATGATTTTCGGCAGGCCCGGAGCGCCGGTGAACACCAGCAGGTGCAACGCGGCGCAGAGCTCCATAAAGCCTGCAATCACACCGCCGTGCAGCGCCGGCAATATCGGGTTACCAATGTTGTCCTTGTTGGCCGGCAGACGGAACAGCAGCTCATCGCCTATCCGCGTGCATTCGATGCCGATCAGCTTGGCATAGGGGATCAGGTCGAGCAGCGCCTCATAGTTGCCGCACTGATGGGCCTGCTCCAGACGCGTCTTGAATGAATGAGTCATGCCTGCTCTCCCTTGATCGTGTTGCCCAACCCTTGCGTGCCCTTGAGGCGCTTGCCCATGCGCATGAACGTGCCCACCGCGTGTGCGACGGGTTGTTGCGGGTCGTCCTGGTAAGCGAAACCACGGGTAAAAATCACGTCGGTGGTCACGCGGTAACACTGGGCGAAGCCATACACCGGTTTGTGCGGTTCGGCGGGATGCATGTAGTCGATGCGCAGGTCCAGGGTCGGGCACACCTCGAACTCCGGCAACACACACAGGGTGGCCATGCCGCAGGCGGTGTCCATCAATGAAGTCAACGCGCCACCATGGATGACGCCCGTCTGGGGGTCGCCAACGATCGTCGGGCCGTAGGGCAGGACCAGGGTGATCCCCTCTTCGCTGGTGTGATGAACGGTAATGCCCAGCACCTGGCAATGGCGCAGAGCCGAAATAAAGCGTTTGGCACGCTCCAACAAGGAGTTTTCGGTCATTCGGTTCAGACTCTTATGAGTGTGGGTCCGGCGGAGTATGGACCGTCGGGGAAAGTTCCTTGGAAAAATGCTTTATATATCTGTGGGATAAAAGGAACTAATGCTGGCCCCATATGCTCGAAAGGCCAGTAGATATCTTCACTAAGGAGAAACACCCCATGCGCAAGACTTTAGCTATTTCCATGATGTTGGCCGCCGCCCTCGGTCTGGCTGCCTGCGACAAAAAATCCGAAGACAAAGCCCAAGATGCCGCCGCGCATTCAGAGCAAGCTCAGAAAGATATGGCGAAAGCACAAGATAAAGTGAACGACGCCGCGAAAGAAAACGCCGATGCTGCCAAAGCTCAGGCCGAATCGAACAAGGCCGCAACACAAGAAGCCGCACCTGCTACCCCAGCAACCGGTTCTTGATACCGGGGCTTGACATAGCTTGGCTACAAAAAGAAAGCCCGCTTAGATAGCGGGCTTTACTTTGCCTGATGTGTTTAGCACTTGGGCGAGGCGCTATAAGTCGGGCAAAACCCGCAGCGTTCTATACCACCGGTTCTTTCGCCACGTCCGGCAGCGGCGTGTCGGTCTGCGTATACACCATCACTTGCAGTACGTCGGAATGAAACTCCCGGCGATACAGCACCAATACCACCCCTGTACTCATCAACATGAACAGCCAGGGGCTGACAAACCACGCCAGCATGGTCATGCCAAAGTAATAAGCGCGCAGGCCAAAGTTGAACTGGTTGGCCGCCATCGAGATTACCCGCGCCGCCCGCAGGGCAAACGCCTTGCGCTCCTGCTCCGACACGTGCCGCTCACCGATCATCGGCGCCGACCCCACCAGCACGGCCGCGAAGTTGTACTGGCGCATGCACCAACTGAACGTGAAGAACGCGTAGACGAACGCCAGCGCCAGGCACAGCAGCTTGATCTCCGACATGCCCTGGGACGCCTGCTGCACCATGGGAATGTCCGCCAACAACGACACGGCTCGCTCGGACGCCCCCAGCACCGTGAGAATGCCGGCAAGGATGATCAAGGTGCTCGAAGCGAAGAACGAGGCGTTGCGCTCCAGGTTGCCGATCACGCTGGCGTCGGCGATGCGGTTGTCGCGCAGCAGCATGCGGCGCATCCAGTCTTCGCGATACAGGTGCAGCACACTGGCCAGGCAGGCAGTGTCGCGGGCTTTCCAGGTCGCGTAACGGGTGTAGCCGCCCCAACAGATAACAAACCAGAGTGCGGCAAGCAGGTGGATCAGGTTGGCTTCGATAAACGGCATGCGGGTCCTTATACACAGTAGAGGGAAACTGTGGGAGCTGGCTGGAGCTTTTCGTTACCCCTTCGACGTTAGCCCACTGGAAAAGACACTGCCCGTCACGCAAAAAAAATGCCCCATATCGATTGATACGGGGCATTTCGGTACAGCCTGAAGCGTGCGTTACGCGATGGCTTCGCTGCGCTTGCCGAGCATGCGGTCCACCACCACAGCAACCACCAGGATCATCACCGATGGCACCAGCCACGCAAGGCCCTGCTCGCTCAACGGCAGGTTAGCCAATTGCGACGGCATCCAACCCGCCAGGCCGGCGCCCTTGAGCGCATCGATGCAGCCAAAGATGAACGACACCAGCATCACCGGGCCAACGATGCGGCTCTGCTCCTGCCAGAAGTCTTTGCAGAAGCTCAAAGCCACCAGCACGATGCACGGCGGGTAGATTGCGGTAAGCACCGGGATCGAGAACGCGATCAGCTTGGTCAGGCCCAGGTTGGACACGAACAGCGAGAACAGCGCCAGGATCACCACCAGGGTCTTGTAGGACAGCGGCAGGATTCGGCTGAAGTATTCGGCACAGGCACAGGTCAGGCCGACGGCGGTGACCAGGCAGGCCAGGGAGATCAGCACAGCCAGGAAGCCGCTGCCCAGGGAGCCAAAGGTGTGTTGCACGTAGGCATGCAGAACAGCGGCGCCATTGGCGGCACCGGCAGCGACTTCATGGCTGCCCGCCCCAAGGCGGAACAGGCTGATGTACACCAGCGCCAAGCCGACGCCGGCGATCAACCCGGCAATGATCGCGTAACGAGTGATCAGCTTGGGCGATTCGACCCCACGGGAACGGATCGCGTTGACGATCACGATGCCGAACACCAGCGCGCCCAGGGTATCCATGGTCAGGTAACCATTGATAAAGCCTTGGGAGAACGGCGCAGACACATATTCCGGGGTCGCGACCCCCACGTCACCAGCCGGCAAGGCAAACGCGGCAATACCGAGGATGGACAGCGCGATAATTTTCAGCGGTGCCAGGAAACGGCCCACGGTGTCCAGCAGGCGGCCGGGGTACAGGGAGACGAAAAACACCACCAGAAAGTACACAGCGCTGTAGAGGAAAAGTGCCAGCGGGCTTTCGCCAGTCAACGGCGCCAAGCCCACTTCAAAGGAAACCGTCGCGGTACGCGGGGTGGCGAACAGCGGCCCTACCGCCAGATACGCCGCCGCCGCCAGCACGCCACCGGCGATCTTGCCGATCGGGCTGCTCAACGCGTCCATACCGCCGCCGACCTTGGCCAGGGCGATTACCGTGACCACCGGTAGCCCGACTGCGGTGATCAGGAAACCCAACGCCGCCATCCAGACATGGGGCCCGGACTGCAAACCAACGATAGGCGGGAAGATGATGTTACCGGCGCCCACGAACAGGGCAAAGGTCATAAAGCCCAACGCCAGGATGTCCTGGCTTTTCAACACTTTCATTTGAGGAAATACCACACTACTGAATCGGAATTTAGAGAGGGCTTCCCTATGGATGAGGGAAATGCTGTCGGCCCTTATGGGCACCAACCGGTCTAGCGCGCGGCTTCCTTTTGGGATGCGGGCGCTTTAAAGAGGCAGCAAGGGTACAGAATTTGGCCGATAAACGCACTGTTGCAGGGCGGACTGTCCGATAAGCGACATCCGAATGTCGTGTTTTCATACTTAATTTGGCAATACAGACAAAAAATGTGGAAGGGAGCTTGCTCCCCTATCGGGAGCAAGCTCCCTTCCACATGGGACCGAGCACATTTCAATAAATGGGCCGCCAAAAACGCACAAAGGCCACCCGAAGGTGGCCTTTGCCTGGTGAAGCGTCAGTTAAGCGCGAGGCTTACTTGACAGCCCAACCGGTCAGCTCGGACAGAGCCTTGCCGATGTCTGCCAGCGAACGCACGGTTTTCACGCCTGCGTCTTCCAGGGCAGCAAACTTCTCGTCTGCAGTGCCCTTGCCGCCAGAGATGATTGCGCCAGCATGGCCCATGCGCTTGCCAGCAGGGGCAGTCACACCAGCAATGTAGGAAACAACCGGCTTGGTCACGTGTGCCTTGATGTAGGCAGCCGCTTCTTCTTCAGCCGAACCGCCGATCTCACCGATCATTACGATCGCTTCGGTCTTCGGGTCTTCCTGGAACAGCTTCAGGATGTCGATGAAGTTCGAGCCTGGGATCGGGTCACCGCCGATGCCGACGCAAGTCGACTGACCGAAACCGGCGTCAGTGGTCTGCTTCACAGCTTCGTAGGTCAGGGTGCCGGAACGGGAAACGATACCGACTTTACCTGGCAAGTGAATGTGACCGGGCATAATGCCGATCTTGCATTCGCCTGGAGTGATCACGCCTGGGCAGTTAGGGCCGATCAGGACCACGCCCAGCTCGTCGCACTTGACTTTGGCGTCCAGCATATCCAGGGTAGGAATGCCTTCGGTGATGCACACGATCAGCTTGATGCCGCCGAATGCCGCTTCCAGGATCGAGTCCTTGCAGAAAGGAGCTGGGACGTAGATCACGCTGGCGGTGGCGCCAGTGGCTGCTACAGCGTCTTTCACGGTGTTGAACACGGGCAGGCCCAGGTGCTCGGTGCCGCCTTTGCCCGGAGTTACACCACCAACCATCTTGGTGCCGTATTCGATGGCTTGCTGGGTGTGGAAACTACCTTGCGAACCGGTAATACCCTGGCAGATAACTTTGGTGTCTTTATTGATCAGGACGCTCATTATTTGCCCTCCGCAGCTTTGACAACTTGTTGAGCAGCGTCGGTCAGGCTGGTAGCCGCGATGATGTTCAAACCGCTTTCTGCCAGTACTTTAGCGCCCAGTTCAGCGTTGTTACCTTCAAGGCGAACAACCACCGGGATTTTCACGCCGACTTCTTTCACTGCACCGATGATGCCTTCGGCAATCATGTCGCAACGAACGATGCCGCCGAAGATGTTGACCAGTACTGCAGCGACGTTGGCGTCGGACAGGATGATCTTGAAGGCTTCGGTTACGCGTTCTTTGGTAGCACCACCGCCCACGTCGAGGAAGTTGGCTGGTTTGCCGCCATGCAGGTTGACGATGTCCATGGTACCCATGGCCAGGCCAGCACCGTTGACCATGCAGCCGATGTTACCTTCCAGGGCTACGTAGTTCAGTTCGAACTTGGCAGCGTGCGCTTCGCGCGGATCGTCTTGCGACGGATCGTGGAAAGTCTTCAGCTTAGGCTGACGGTACATGGCGTTGGCGTCGATGTTGATCTTGGCATCGAGGCAATGCAGATCGCCGTCAGCCTTGATCACCAGCGGGTTCACTTCCAGCAGGGCCAGATCGTGATCCTGGAACAGTTTGGCCAGACCTACGAAGATCTTGGCGAACTGGGCAACTTGCTTGCCTTCCAGACCCAACTGGAAAGCCAGCTCGCGACCCTGGAATGGCTGAGCGCCAACCAGTGGGTCGATAGTGGCTTTGAGAATTTTTTCTGGAGTGTCGTGAGCGATCTTTTCGATATCCACGCCACCTTCGGTGGAAGCCATGAACACGATACGACGGCTCGAACGGTCAACGACAGCGCCCAGGTACAGCTCTTTAGCGATATCAGTGCACGATTCAACCAGGATCTTGGTGACTGGCTGGCCATTGGCATCAGTCTGGTAAGTCACCAGACGCTTGCCCAGCCACTGTTGTGCGAAGGCCTTGGCGTCTTCTTTGCTGCGAACCAGCTTAACGCCGCCCGCTTTACCGCGACCACCTGCGTGAACCTGGGCTTTTACAACCCATTCGGTCCCGCCGATTTTATCGCAAGCTTCTGCTGCTGCTTCCGGGGTGTCTACTGCGTAGCCCTGGGATACTGGCAGGCCGTATTCAGCGAACAGCTGCTTACCCTGATACTCGTGAAGATTCATGCTTTTTACCGTCTTCGTTAGGTACTGCGCATTCGGCGCTGCGCTCATTATGAGTGCCGCGCCACCTGTGACTGCTGCTTACGCAACTTGCCGGACTTAAGCCCGGTCAAGCTGCGCAAGACTGCGTCCAGCGGACATTCCGCGGTGAGTCTTGCGCGCAAGGCTCACGACGGGCAGCCGCCGTGGTTTCTTATTATCTCGTTTTAGCGCTTCTTCTTATTCGCGATGTGAATGGCATGACCATTCACTGCCAGCGCGGCTTCGTGCAACGCTTCGGACAGAGTCGGATGGGAGAAAACCATCATGCCAATGTCCTCGGCACTGGTGCCGAATTCCATACCGATTGCGCCCTGCTGGACCAGTTCTGCTGCGCCTGGGCCAATCACATGGACGCCCAATACGCGGTCAGTCTTGGCATCAGCGATGACTTTGACAAAACCACCGGTGTCGTTGGCTGCCATAGCACGGCCAGAAGCAGCAAACGGGAAGGTGCCGACGTTAACTTCAACGCCTTCAGCTTTCAACTGCTGTTCGTTCTTGCCGACCCATGCAATTTCCGGGTGAGTGTAGATAACCGATGGGACCAGGTCGTAGTTCATCTGGGTTTTGTGGCCCTTGATGCGCTCGACAACCATGATGCCTTCTTCGGAAGCCTTGTGCGCCAGCATCATGCCACGAACCACGTCGCCAATGGCGTAGACGCCTGGAACGGTGGTAGCGCAGTGATCGTCAACGTGGATGAAACCACGCTCGTCGATGTTCACGCCGCTGTCGGAAGCCAGCAGGTCGGTGGTCACTGGACGGCGACCAACGGCTACGATCAGCTTGTCGAAAGTAATGGTCTGCTCGCCATCTTTGTCGGTGTAGGTCACGACGACTTCTTCGCCGTTAACCTTCGAGCCGGTCACACGAGCGCCCAGCTTGATGTCCAGACCTTGTTTGGTCAGGGTTTTCAGCGCTTCTTTGGACACTGCGGTGTCAGCAGCCAGCAGGAACGTATCCAGGGCTTCGAGAACAGTGACTTGGGAACCCAGACGGGACCAGACCGAACCCAGTTCCAGGCCGATTACGCCAGCGCCGATCACGCCCAGACGCTTAGGAACTGCTTGGAATTCCAGGGCGCCGGTCGAATCAACGATCACGTTCTGGTCAACAGGTGCTGGTGGAATGTCGATTGGACGCGAACCTGGAGCCAGGATCACGTTTTCGGCTTCGATGATTTCTACCGAACCGTCCGGCTTGGTGATTTCAACCTTCTTGCCGGCCAGCAGTTTGCCGTGACCTTGCAGGGAAGTTACGCCGTTGGCCTTGAACAGGGTCGCAACGCCGGAGGTGAGGCCTTTAACGATGTTGGCTTTACGGCCGACCATCGCGGGTACGTCCATGGTCACGCCAGCGTGGTTGATGCCGTGGATGGCAAAACCGCTTTGCGCTTCGTGGAATTTCCAGGAGCTGTCCAGCAGCGCCTTGGAAGGAATGCAACCAACGTTCAGGCAAGTACCGCCCAGTGCCAGTTTGCCTTCCTTGTCGGTGTATTTTTCGATGCAAGCAGTCGAGAGGCCCAGTTGTGCGGCCTTGATGGCGGCAACATAGCCGCCAGGACCTGCACCAATCACTACAACGTCAAATTTCTGTGTCATAAAAAGGTTCCCTTTTTAGCTGCAAGCTAGAAGCGGCAAGCTGCAAGTTGAAAGCACCGTTCGCCGCTTTGGACTTGGCGCTTGCAGCTTGCAACTTGCCGCTGCTTTTTAGATATCCAGAAGAAGACGAGCTGGATCTTCCAGCAGGTTCTTGATGGTCACCAGGAAAGTCACGGCTTCTTTACCATCGATCAGGCGGTGATCGTAAGACAGTGCCAGGTACATCATTGGGCGGATCACGACTTGGCCGTTGATGGCCATCGGACGCTGAATGATGTTGTGCATGCCCAGGATCGCGGCTTGCGGCGGGTTGACGATCGGGGTCGACATCATCGAACCGAAGGTACCACCGTTGGTGATGGTGAAGGTACCGCCGGTCATCTCGTCGATGGTCAGCTTGCCATCACGGGCTTTCTTGCCGAAGCCGGCGATGCCGCCTTCGATTTCAGCCAGGCTCATCAGCTCGGCGTTACGCAGAACCGGAACCACCAGGCCACGGTCGCTGGACACGGCAACGCCGACGTCTGCATAACCATGGTAAACGATGTCGCTACCGTCGATGGAAGCGTTGACTGCCGGGAAGCGTTTCAGCGCTTCGGTGGCCGCTTTCACGAAGAACGACATGAAGCCCAGGCGCACGCCGTTGTGGCTCTTCTCGAACAGATCCTTGTACTTCGAACGCAGGGCCATGACTTCGGTCATGTCGACTTCGTTGAAGGTGGTCAGCATCGCCATGTTCGACTGGGCTTCAACCAGACGCTTGGCCACGGTGGCACGCACGCGGGTCATCGGAACGCGCTTCTCGGTGCGGTCGCCAGCGGCGAACACAGGAGCAGCGGCAGCAGGCGCTGCAGCCTTGGCAGGTGCAGCTGCTGGAGCGTTTTTCTTGGCTTCAACTGCAGCAACCACGTCTTCCTTGGTCACACGGCCGTCTTTGCCGGTGCCTTTGATGGAAGCCAGGTTGATGCCGTTTTCTTCGGCCAGTTGACGAGCAGCCGGTGCCGCGATTGGATCTTCGCCACCAGCAGCCGGAGCAGCAGCTGGAGCAGAAGCAGCAGCAGCAGCCGGTGCGGCGGCCGGAGCAGCAGCAGCGCTGCCCGCTTCGATCGAGCCCAGTACCTGGTTGGACAGGACGGTATCGCCTTCATTGGCAATGATCGCGCCCAGCACGCCGTCAGCTTCGGCCAACACTTCCAGAACGACTTTGTCGGTCTCGATGTCGACGATCAGTTCGTCACGCTTTACAGCCTCGCCTGGTTTCTTGTGCCAAGTGGCAATGGTGCCATCGGCAACCGATTCCGGGAATGTCGGGGCTTTGATTTCAATAGCCATTATCTATGGGTCCTTAAAATTCGGTTTCAGTCAGCGCGAAGGCGTTAGACAGTGAAAGCATCTTGCAGGAGTTTTTCCTGCTGCTCAGCGTGCATCGATGCATAACCACATGCAGGTGCGGCAGAAGCATCGCGACCGGCGTACTCCAGGCCCAAGCCCTTGATGTGGTTACCAATGCTGCGACGCAGATGATGCTGGCTGCTGTACCACGCGCCCTGGTTCATCGGTTCTTCCTGACACCACACTACATTAGTGAGGTTGGTGTAAGGCGCGATGATCTCCATGAGGTCATCTTCCGGGAACGGGTAAAGCTGCTCGATACGCACGATGGCGATATCTTCGCGGCCTTCGGCACGGCGTTTTTCCAGCAGATCGTAGTAGACCTTGCCGCTGCACAGGACCAGGCGAGTGACCTTGGCCGCATCCAGTGCATCGATTTCTGGAATCACGGTCTGGAACGAACCGTCAGCCAGATCTTCCAGGGTCGAGATGGCCAATTTATGACGCAGCAGCGATTTCGGTGTCAGCACTACCAGCGGCTTGCGCAGCGGGCGAATAACCTGACGACGCAGCAAGTGGTAGATCTGGGCCGGGGTAGTCGGCACGCATACCTGGATGTTGTGCTCGGCGCACAGTTGCAGGTAACGCTCCAGACGGGCCGAAGAGTGCTCCGGACCCTGACCTTCATAACCGTGTGGCAGCAGCATGGTCAGACCGCACAGACGGCCCCACTTGTGCTCGCCGCTGGTGATGAACTGGTCGATAACCACCTGGGCACCGTTGGCGAAGTCGCCGAACTGGGCTTCCCAGATCACCAGCGCCTGAGGCGTGGTGGTCGAGTAACCGTATTCGAACGCCAGCACGGCTTCTTCGGACAGGAACGAATCGTACAGGTCGAAACGTGGCTGGCCTTCGTACAGGTGTTGCAACGGGATGTAGGTGCCCGCGTCTTTCTGGTTGTGCAGAACCGCGTGACGGTGAGAGAACGTACCACGGCCGATGTCCTGGCCGGTCATGCGGATCGGGTGACCTTCGAACGCCAGGGTCGCATACGCCATGGTTTCAGCGTAACCCCAGTTGATCGGCAGGCCGCCGGCTTGCATTTTCTGACGGTCTTCGTAGATCTTCGCAACCTGGCGCTGTACGACGAAGCCATCCGGAATTTCCAGCAGCTTGGCAGACAGTTCCTGCAGGGTCTTCAGATCGAAAGACGTATCGTGACGTGCAGTCCAGGCGTGGCCCAGGTACGGACGCCAGTCGACGAACAGCTCTTTGTTCGGCTCTTTAACCAGGCTTTTTACAACATGCAAACCATTGTCCAGCGCGTTGCGGTATTCGTCGACTTTCGCCTGAACACGCACTTCGTCAACCACACCGGCCTTGGTCAGGCTTTCGGCGTACAGCTCACGGGTAGTGCGCTGCTTGGTGATCTGCTGGTACATCAACGGCTGGGTGCCGCTTGGTTCGTCCGCTTCGTTGTGACCGCGACGGCGGTAGCAAACCAGGTCGATCACCACGTCACGCTTGAACTGCATGCGGTAGTCGACAGCCAGTTGGGTCACGAACAGCACGGCTTCCGGATCATCACCATTCACATGGAGGATCGGCGCCTGGATCATCTTGGCAACGTCAGTGGCGTACTCGGTGGAACGCGCGTCCAACGGGTTGCTGATGGTGAAGCCCACCTGGTTGTTGATGACGATGTGAACGGTACCGCCAGTCTTGAAGCCGCGGGTCTGCGACATCTGGAAGGTTTCCAGAACCACGCCTTGACCGGCAAATGCCGCGTCGCCGTGGATGGAAATCGGCAGAACCTTCTCACCGGTGGTGTCGTTACGACGATCCTGGCGAGCCCGCACCGAACCCTCGACCACTGGAGAAACGATTTCCAGGTGGGATGGGTTGAAGGCCATGGCCAGGTGAACTTCACCGCCGGTGGTCATCACGTTGGACGAGAAGCCCTGGTGGTATTTAACGTCACCGGAACCCAGCTCGACCTTTTTCTTGCCTTCGAACTCGTCGAACAACTCGCGCGGGTTCTTGCCGAAGGTGTTGACCAGCACGTTGAGACGGCCACGGTGGGCCATGCCGATCACGATTTCCTTGGTGCCGTAGGAGCCGGAACGCTGGATCAGCTCATCGAGCATCGGAATCAGGCTCTCGCCGCCTTCCAGGCCGAAACGCTTGGTACCCGGGTATTTGGTGCCCAGGTATTTTTCCAGGCCTTCGGCTGCGGTCACGCGCTCCAGCAGGTGGCTGCGCACATCGGCGGACAGCACCGGACGGCCACGCACGCCTTCCAGGCGATGCTGGAACCAGTGACGCTGTTCGGAGTCGGTGATGTGCGTGAACTCAGCGCCAATGGTGCGGCAATATGTCTGCTGCAACGCTTCGTGAATTTCACGTAGGCTCGCTTCCTCTTTGCCGATGAACAGGTCGCCGGCACGGAAGATCGTATCAAGATCGGCATTGGTCAAGCCGTAATGATTGATCGACAGGTCTGCAGGTGCAGGACGCTTCCAGAGCCCCAGCGGATCGAGCTGGGCCGCCTGGTGGCCACGCATACGGTAGGCCTGGATCAGTCGCAATACTTCAACTTGCTTCTTCTCATGCTCACTGCTCACGCTTCCGGCGGAAACCGGTTGGGCGCGGCGCTGGTTCTTTGCCAGCAGCACGAACTGATCGCGAATTGTTGCGTGCGATACATCGGTGGCAGCGTTGCCGTCTGAAGACAACGTCTGAAATTTGGTGCGCCATTCTTCTGGCACAGCGTTAGGGTCGTGCAGGTAGAGCTCATAAAGCTCTTCCACATAGGCAGCGTTACCACCTGAAAGATAGCCGCTGTTCCACATGCGCTGCATCACGCTTTCTTGCATGCTTGGTCACCCTCGATTTGGGGACACCACCGGCGGCGACACCGAGTTTGCTTGCAAAAGGCCCAGTGCAGCGACCAAAACAAGCCACTTAGGATCACGCTGATAGTTCGGGTACCAACCCGAATGCCCCTGCTTGTCTCATTTCTTCAAAATAAGAGCCGCGGCTTTGTAAGTCGCTGCTCAAGTTAAGACTACGGCGCCGGTTGAAGCCTGCGCCGTAGCATTTACGGGCACAACGGTCCTGCTTTGCTACAACGTCTATTACACGCCGCTTTGCAGCAGCATGTTACGGATGTGACCAATGGCCTTAGTCGGGTTCAGGCCTTTGGGACATACGTTGACGCAGTTCATGATCCCGCGGCAGCGGAATACGCTGAACGGGTCATCCAGTGAAGCCAGGCGCTCGGACGTATGGGTGTCACGGCTGTCTGCCAGGAAGCGATACGCTTGCAGCAGAGCGGCTGGACCCAGGAACTTGTCCGGGTTCCACCAGAAGGACGGGCAGGAAGTCGAGCAGCAAGCGCACAGGATGCACTCGTACAGACCGTCGAGCTTTTCGCGTTCTTCTGGGGACTGCAGACGCTCGATGGCCGGAGCCGGCGTGTCGTTCTGCAGGAATGGCTTAACTTTCTCGTATTGCTTGTAGAAGATGCTCATATCGACGACCAGGTCACGGATAACCGGCAAACCTGGCAGAGGACGAACGATCAGCTTGTTGCCTTTAACTACGGCGGACAGTGGCGTGATGCACGCCAGACCGTTTTTGCCGTTGATGTTCATGCCGTCGGAACCGCACACACCTTCACGGCAAGAGCGACGATAGGAGAAACCTTCGTCCTGCTCTTTGATCAGGGCCAGCACATCCAGCACCATCAAGTCTTTACCACCGGTATCGACCTGGAAATCCTGCATGAACGGCGCAGCGTCCCGATCAGGGTTGTAGCGATACACACTGACTTTCAACATGGCAGCCACCCTTAGTAAGTCCGAATTTTCGGTTCAAACATCGGAACCGTCTTCGGCGAGAAGTTAACGGCACGCTTGGTTACGCGCTTGTCACCCGGGAAGTACAGGGTGTGGCACAACCAGTTTTCGTCGTCGCGATCTTCAAAGTCTTCACGAGCGTGAGCACCACGGGATTCTTTACGAACCTCGGCGGCGATCGCAGTCGCTTCAGCCACTTCCAACAGGTTTTGCAGCTCAAGGGCTTCGATACGAGCGGTGTTGAACGCCTGGCTCTTATCGTTGATCTTGACGTTGGCGATGCGCGTGCGCAGGTCGGCCAACTGGGCGATACCCTTCTGCATGTATTCGCCGGTACGGAATACACCGAAGTAGTTCTGCATGCAGCTTTGCAGCTCGCGACGCAGGGTAGCCACGTCTTCGCCATCGGTACGTTCGTTCAGAGCGTTCAGACGGGCCAGGGCAGCTTCGATGTTGGCGTCAGTGGCGTCATCGTATTCGATGCCGTCGGTCAGCGCCTTCTCGAGGTGCAGGCCGGCAGCGCGGCCGAATACCACCAGGTCGAGCAGCGAGTTGCCGCCCAGACGGTTGGCGCCGTGTACCGATACGCAAGCCACTTCGCCTACTGCGAAGAGACCATGAATGATCTCGTCCACACCTTCGGCGTTCTGGGTGATCGCCTGACCATGAATGTTGGTCGGCACGCCGCCCATCATGTAGTGGCAAGTCGGAACAACCGGAACCGGAGCAACCACCGGGTCAACGTGAGCAAAGGTCTTGGACAGCTCGCAGATACCTGGCAGGCGGCTGTGCAGCACTTCCTCGCCGAGGTGATCGAGCTTCAGCATTACGTGGTCGCCATTCGGGCCACAGCCGTTGCCGGCGATGATTTCCTTGACCATGGAGCGGGCAACAACGTCACGACCAGCAAGGTCTTTCGCGTTCGGAGCATAACGCTCCATGAAACGCTCACCGTGCTTGTTGATCAGATAGCCACCTTCACCACGGCAACCTTCGGTGACGAGTACACCGGCACCGGCGATACCGGTTGGGTGGAACTGCCACATTTCAATGTCTTGCACCGGCACGCCAGCACGCAGCGCCATGCCAACGCCGTCACCGGTGTTGATCAGGGCGTTGGTGGTCGATGCGTAGATACGACCTGCACCGCCAGTCGCCAGAACAGTAGCCTTGGCGCGGATGTAGGTGGTTTCACCGGTTTCGATGCAGATAGCGATCACGCCGACGAATGCGCCGTCCTGGTTTTTCACCAGGTCAACCGCGTAGTACTCGTTCAGGAACGTGGTGCCAGCTTTCAGGTTGCCCTGATAAAGGGTGTGCAGCAGCGCGTGACCGGTACGGTCGGACGCAGCGCAGGTACGGGCAGCCTGGCCACCTTTACCGTAATCCTTCGACTGACCGCCGAATGGACGCTGGTAGATACGACCTTGCTCGGTACGCGAGAACGGCAGACCCATGTGGTCCAGTTCGAACACGGCGGCCGGGCCTTCCTGACACATGTATTCGATAGCGTCCTGGTCACCGATATAGTCGGAACCCTTGACGGTATCGTACATGTGCCAGCGCCAGTCATCGTTCGGGTCGGCGGAGGCGATAGCGCAGGTGATGCCACCCTGAGCCGATACGGTGTGGGAACGCGTCGGGAACACCTTGGTGATCACGGCAGTCTTGTGACCGCCCTGAGCCAGTTGCAGCGCTGCGCGCATGCCGGCGCCGCCGCCACCAATGATGATGGCGTCGAAGGAAATAGTTGGAATGTTAGCCATGGATCAGATACCCCAAAGAATCTGCACACCCCAGACGAAGTAAGCGAACATCATGACGCCGCATACTGCCTGGAAGAGAAACCGTACTGCTGTCGCAGACTTGCCCAGCGCCATTGGCGTCAGGTAGTCGGTCGAGATGGTCCACATGCCGACCCAGGCGTGAGCGCCCAGGGCTACAAGGGCCAGCAGACTGAAGATTCGCATCGCATTGTGGGAAAACAGGCCATGCCACTGCTCATAGCCGATGCCCGGATTTGCGACGAGGTATCCGATCAGGAAAATGAAATAAGCCGCGAGAACGACCGCAGACACACGCTGTGCCATCCAGTCATAGAGGCCCGAACGCGACAGATTCGTTACGCTGGTTACCATATCCAAACTCCTGCCAGAACGATCAGCACCACAGAAATGGCGATGACGATTTTCGAGCCCAGGCGGCCGCCTTCCAGCGTCTCACCGATGCCCATATCCATGATCAAGTGGCGCACGCCGGCTACCAAGTGATACAGCAGAGCGGACAAGAGACCCCATGCTACGAACTTGGCCAGCGGACTGGTCAAGCATGCCTTCACCTCGGCATAACCTTCCTCGGAACCCAAGGATTTGCTCAATGCATAAAGCATGAAGCCCAAGCCCAGGAAGAGGATGATGCCGGAAACACGGTGCAGGAACGACGTAACGCCGGTGATGGGGAGTTTGATGGTCCTTAGGTCTAGGTTTACAGGTCGTTGGCTATTCACGGCTTTTTTTCACACTGAAGAGCCCCTAACAATCAGGGCAAAGTTGTTGGGGAGTGTACTGGTCAGGTAACGCCACCCAGGGAGTGCGACCCCCAATGAAAGCAAGCCCAAAAGCCCTTGGCGGTCGGTGGCCGAGTATAGACAGTTAGGCTACTAATGACAACGCGCTGACCTCACGCTAATAGCGCATTGCGCTGGCGGAATAAAAGGCGTAAATGGCGGTAAATTTCGAGGAAAAAGTCCTGTGAAAGCCTTCTGGAGCAAGACTTTAGGCAAATTGACATCTGAATTTATCTCACTATAGTGGTCCGGGCCCTGCGTGGGGGGTCTGTCTGATGATTTGAAGCATAAATAGGAGGCCACATGGCTGACAAAAAAGCGCAGTTGATCATCGAGGGCGTAGCCCCCGTCGAGCTGCCCATTTTAACCGGCACCGTTGGTCCTGATGTTATCGACGTACGGGGCCTTACGGCCACGGGCCGTTTCACTTTCGACCCAGGCTTCATGTCGACCGCTTCATGCGAGTCGAAGATTACCTATATCGATGGCGACAATGGCATTTTGCTGCATCGGGGCTACCCGATCGAGCAACTGGCTGAAAAATCGGACTACCTGGAAACCTGCTATCTGCTACTAAATGGCGAGTTGCCAACCGCCGAGCAGAAAGCCGAGTTCGTCAGTACCGTAAAGAACCACACCATGGTTCACGAGCAGTTGAAGACTTTCTTCAACGGCTTCCGTCGCGACGCCCACCCAATGGCAGTCATGTGCGGCGTAGTCGGCGCCCTGTCGGCGTTCTATCACGACTCCCTCGACATCAATAACCCGCAGCATCGCGAAATTTCCGCGATCCGCCTGGTTGCCAAGATGCCGACCCTGGCCGCAATGGTTTACAAGTACTCCATGGGGCAACCCATGATGTACCCGCGCAACGACCTGACTTACGCGGAAAACTTCCTGCACATGATGTTCAACACCCCGTGCGAGATCAAACCGATCAGCCCGGTGCTCGCCAAGGCAATGGACCGGATCTTCATCCTCCATGCCGACCACGAGCAGAACGCCTCCACCTCTACCGTGCGCCTGGCCGGCTCTTCGGGTGCCAACCCGTTCGCCTGTATCGCCGCCGGTATCGCCGCACTGTGGGGCCCTGCCCACGGCGGTGCGAACGAAGCCGTATTGACCATGCTCGATGAAATCGGCGATGTCTCGAACATCGACAAATACATCGCCAAGGCCAAGGACAAGAACGATCCGTTCAAGTTGATGGGCTTCGGTCACCGGGTCTACAAGAACCGCGACCCGCGCGCCACCGTCATGAAGAAAACCTGCGACGAAGTGTTGAGGGAACTGGGCATCAAGAACGATCCGCAACTCGAACTGGCCATGCGCCTGGAAGAGATCGCCCTGACCGACCCGTACTTCATCGAACGCTCGCTGTACCCGAACGTCGACTTCTACTCGGGGATCATCCTCAAGGCGATCGGCATTCCAACCAGCATGTTCACCGTGATCTTCGCCCTGGCGCGGACCGTGGGCTGGATCTCCCACTGGAAAGAAATGCTCTCCAGCCCGTACAAGATTGGCCGCCCGCGCCAGCTGTACACCGGCTACGCGTCGCGTGACATTACCAAGTTGGAAGATCGCAAGTAAGCATCTGACTGACGCGTAATAAAAAAGCGGCCTCCTTCATGGAGGCCGTTTTTACTTGTGCAGGAACCGAGAAACTGTTTTGTCTGAAATGCCGCTATCGGGAGCTTGCTCCCGATGGCAATACCCTAGCCAACACAAAGTTCCAGGCAAAAAAATGCCCCAGCCTGTCGACCGGGGCATTTCCTATTGAGCTACAACCTCTCACACTTGACTGCATTCCAAGGCGGGTACTCGGTCAAATGTGGGAGGGGGCTTGCTCCCGATGGCAATGCCCCAGCCAACACAAAGTTCCAGGCAAAAAAATGCCCCAGCCTGTCGACCGGGGCATTTCTTATTGAGCTACAACCTTAGTGAGCAACCGCCCCACTCGCCCCCAGGCCAGTCTGCGAACGCACAAACTGCGGGAAGTACAGCGCCCGTTCCTTGACTGCCGCCGCCGACTTATCGGTGATGGAGAAGAACCAGATACTGACGAACGCGATGATCATCGAGAACAGCGCAGGGTACTCATACGGGAAGATGGCTTTTTCGTGATGCAGGATCGACACCCAGATGGTCGGCCCCAGGACCATCAGGCCCACGGCACTGATCAACCCGAGCCAGCCACCAATCATTGCGCCACGGGTGGTGAGGTTCTTCCAATACATGGAAAGCAGCAACACCGGGAAGTTACAGCTAGCCGCGATGGAGAAGGCCAAGCCGACCATGAACGCAATGTTCTGGCTTTCAAACAGGATACCCAGACCGATTGCCAGCACCGCCAAAGCGATAGTGGTGATCTTCGAGACGCGAATCTCATCCTTGTCGTTGGCCTTGCCTTTCTTGATCACGCTGGCATACAGGTCGTGGGACACCGCCGAAGCACCGGCCAGGGTCAAGCCCGCAACCACCGCGAGGATGGTGGCAAACGCCACAGCCGAGATGAAGCCCAGGAAGATACTGCCACCCACCGCGTTGGCCAGGTGAACCGCTGCCATGTTGTTACCACCGAGCAAGGCGCCTGCAGCATCCTTGAACGCCGGGTTAGTGCTGACCAGCAGGATCGCACCAAAACCGATGATAAAGGTCAGGATGTAGAAGTAGCCGATGAAGCCAGTGGCGTACAACACGCTCTTGCGGGCTTCCTTGGCGTCGCTCACGGTGAAGAAGCGCATCAGAATGTGCGGCAGGCCGGCGGTACCGAACATCAGTGCCAAGCCCAGGGAGAACGCGGAGACCGGATCTTTCACCAGGCCGCCGGGGCTCATGATTGCCTCACCTTTAGGGTGAACCTTGACTGCCTCGGCGAACAATGTGCTGAAGTCGAAGTTGACGTGCTTCATCACCATGACCGCCATGAATGTAGCACCAGCCAGCAGCAAGACTGCCTTGATGATCTGCACCCAGGTGGTTGCCAGCATGCCGCCGAACAGCACGTACATGCACATCAGGATACCCACCATGATCACTGCCACGTGGTAATCGAGACCGAACAGCAACTGGATCAGCTTGCCCGCGCCAACCATCTGCGCGATCAGGTAGAACGCTACCACCACCAGCGAGCCACAGGCCGACAGGCTGCGGATCTGGGTTTGCCCGAGGCGGTAGGACGCCACGTCGGCAAAGGTGTATTTGCCCAGGTTACGCAAGCGCTCGGCGATCAGGAACAGAATGATCGGCCAGCCCACCAGGAAGCCGATCGAGTAGATCAGGCCGTCGTAGCCGGAGGTGTATACCAGTGCGGAAATACCCAGGAAAGACGCGGCAGACATATAGTCGCCGGCAATCGCCAGGCCGTTCTGAAAACCGGTGATCTTGCCGCCGGCCGCGTAATAGTCGGCCGCCGAATTGTTGCGCTTGGACGCCCAGTAGGTAATGCACAACGTCGCGCCGACAAAGACCACGAACATCAGGATCGCTGGAATATTCAGCGGTTGTTTTTGCACTTCACCCGTCAATGCCTCCGCCGCCCATACAGCAGGCGCGAAGACCGAAGCACCGAGTACAGCCAATAGACGACGGATCATTGCGCAGCCTCCTTGAGAATCGCATTGTTCAGGTCGTCGAATTCGCCGTTGGCGCGTCGCACGTAGATCCCAGTGAGGACAAAGGCCGATAGAATCAGCCCAACACCGATAGGGATTCCCCAGGTGATGGACGAAGTGGGGCTGATCTTAGCCCCCAGCAATTGTGGCCCGTAGGCGATCAACAGGATGAATCCGGAGTAAAGCCCTAGCATGATCGCCGAGAGAATCCAGGCGAACCTTTCCCTTTTTCTAACCAGCTCCTTGAAGCGCGGGCTGTTTTGAATCGAGAGGTAAATGCTGTCGTTCATTGTTTTTATCCTCGCAGCACAGCTTTGTTATTATTGAAACAATATCCACTGTATGCGACTGCGGGACACGTTCCAGACGACCTTAGTATTAGGAGGGAGTGCAGCGAGGGTTTGCGAGGGCGCAGAAACATTTACGGGTGACGAAAATAATGTGGGAGAGGGCTTGCCCCCGAGAGCGGTAGACCAGTCAGATCATCAGCGACTGACACACCGCAATCGGGGGCAAGCCCCTCCCACAGGGGCTACATCAAAGGGGGGTTACTTACCGATCCATTCGGCAACCCGCTCAGGGTGCTTGGCAACCCAGTCTTTGGCGGCTGCATCAGGCTTGGCGCCTTCCTGAATGGCGAGCATGACTTCACCGATTTCGTCCTTGGAAGCCCATTGGAACTTCTTCAGGAACGCCACGACTTCCGGGGCTTTCTTCTCCAGGCCCTTGCTGCCGATGCTGTTGACGGTTTCAGCGGCGCCATAAATCCCTTTTGGATCGTCCAGGAAGCGCAGTTTCCACTTGGCGAACATCCAGTGCGGCACCCACCCAGTGACTGCAATGGATTCCTGCTTGTCTTCGGCACGGGTCAGTTCGGCGATCATCGCGGCGCCGGAACTGGCTTGCAGCTTGTACTCCAGGCCATAGGCCTTGATCGCTTCGTCGGTCTTGAGCATCACGCCTGAACCGGCGTCGATACCGACGATCTTGTTCTTGAAGGTGGTGTCGGTCTTGAGGTCTTCGATGGACTTGGCCTTGACGTACTCCGGCACGATCAGGCCGATCTTCGCATCCTTGAAGTTGGGGCCGTAGTCGACCACCTTGTCCTTGTTCTTGGCCCAGTATTCACCGTGGGTCACGGGCAGCCAGGCAGAGAGCATGGCGTCGAGCTTGCCGGTGGCAACGCCTTGCCACATGATCCCGGTGGCGACCGCTTGCAGTTTGACGTCATAACCGAGCTTTGCCTTGATCACCTCTGCCGCCACATGGGTGGTGGCAACGCTGTCGGACCAACCGTCCACATAGCCGATGCTCAGGGTTTTGCTGTCGGCGCTGGCCAGTGTGGAGCTCATCGCAACTACCAGAGTGGCAGCTGCGCCCAAGAGTCGTCGCATCTTCATCGTACTTCCCCGAAAGTGCTGCGCCCGACGGATGTCGAGCGACGTCAACCTGTTGTTATGTGGTGCGCCGCGCCCCCTTCACGCGCATCTTTCCGGCCGCTACGACATCAGTGGAGTGCTGATACTTCGATCATCAACCTGCCGGGGCCTTTGTCCTGCTCTGTCAGCGACCTCAGGTAAGCAAGAAACGACATCACATCGCCAGCTAGCGCTTTTATGGGACACTCGCCGCATACCCCGCCCGAACTTTGCATGTCTAAATCATGCAGCCCCACTGGGACCCGACAAATCCGGGTAAGATGCGCGCCTTTGCTCCCCAGATAAGCCGACCATGCCCGCGACTGCCCGCTTCCCTGCCCTGCCCTATTTTTTCGCCTCGATCCTCGGCCTGCTCGCGCTGATCGGGTACTGGTACGGCCTCGGCCGGCCGGTGGTGTTGCCGGACGTGGCCAGCGCCAGCCACAAGTTGCAATGCGCCTCCTACACGCCCTTCGACAAGGACCAATCGCCGTTCGACCAGCCGTTCACACTGCGTCCCGAGCGCATGGACGCCGACCTGGCCCTGCTGGCCACCCGCTTCGAATGCATCCGTACCTACTCCATGACCGGCCTGGAAGCCTTGCCGGACCTGGCGCGCAAGCACGGGCTGAAACTGATGATCGGCGCCTGGGTCAACGGCAACCCACTCGACACCGAGAAAGAAGTGGATGCCTTGATCGCCTCGGCCAACGCCAACGCCGACGTGGTCACCTCGGTGATCGTCGGCAACGAAACCCTGCTGCGCAAGGAAGTCACGGCCGCACAGTTGGTGAAGCTGATCCATAAGGTCAAAAGCCAGATCAAGCAACCGGTCACGTATGCCGACGTCTGGGAGTTCTGGCTGCAACACCCGGAAATCGCCCCGGCGGTGGATTTCCTGACCATCCACTTGCTGCCCTACTGGGAAGACGATCCCTCGGGGATCGACCAGGCACTCAAGCATGTCGGCGATGTGCGCCAGACCTTCGGCAACAAATTCGCGCCCAAGGACGTACTGATCGGCGAGACCGGCTGGCCCAGCGAAGGCCGCCAGCGCGAAACCGCTGTGCCGAGCCGGGTCAATGAGGCCAAGTTTATGCGCGGCTTCGTGGCCATGGCCGAAGCCAATGGTTGGCACTACAACCTGATCGAAGCCTTTGATCAGCCATGGAAGCGTGCCAGTGAAGGCGCTGTCGGGGGTTACTGGGGCTTGTTCGATGCCGACCGCCAGGACAAGGGCATCCTCGCCGGCCCGGTGACCAACGTGCCGTACTGGCCGCTGTGGCTGGGGGTGGGCGGAATCATCCTGTTGGGCACGCTGGCGCTCGGCGGCCGACATGCTTG
>NZ_JAKNRV010000159.1:0-11575 GCF_023072625.1 Pseudomonas emilianonis | reverse complement strand
GGCCGCGCGCGCCCACGCCTTGGCCAGCGGTACCGCCGTGCCGGCTGCCGAACCCCATGACCCGATGCTGTTGGAGATCTTCCGCAACGAAGCCCAGAGCCACCTCGACAGCCTCAACCACTTCCTGCGCCAAGCCGCCGAGCATGTGCCGCTGCAAGTCAGCGATGAGCTGCAACGCGCCTTGCACACCCTCAAAGGCAGCGCCTATATGGCCGGTGTGCTGCCGATCGCCGAACTGGCGCGCCCGCTCGATCACCTGACCCGCGAGTACAAGGCCCACCGCCTGCCGCTGGACCTGGATGAAGTAGAACTGCTGCTGGAGGCCGAGGATCTGTTCCAACGTGGCTTGCGCCAGTTGAACGGCGACCCGCTGGTACCGATCAAAGGTGCCGCCGACCTGATCGACCGCACCCAAAGCCTGCTCGATCATCAGTTTCAAGCCCAGCTCGACGCGCCGAGCACCGGCCTGCGGATCAAGCGTGATCCGCACCTGATCACCAACTTCCTGGCCCAGGGCATGGACATTCTGCTCGACGCCGAAAGCCTGCTGCGCCGCTGGCAACAACACCCTGGCGAACGCCAGGAGCTGACCGCGTTGCTGGATGAATTGACCACGCTAGGGCAGGGCGCGCACCTCGCCGACCTGCACGCCATCGACGAACTCTGCGAAGCCTTGCTTGACCTGTACGGCGCCGTGGAAGAAAGCAGCCTGGCGGTCAGCGAGCGGTTTTTCCAAGAGGCCGAACAGGCCCACGAAGCGCTGATCAACATGCTCGACCAACTGGCTGCCGGCCAGGAAATCAGCCCGGCCCCGGCGCGCATGCAAGCCTTGCGCGAGCTGCTGGATGGCGCTCTTGATCCGTCCGCCACCGGCCTGATCAAAAGCGACGGCAGCCGTGCGCTGAGCATCTCCGAACTGGGCGCCGCGACGGCCCGGCTGGATCGGCACGCGGTGGTGGATGATGAGATCGTCGAGATCTTCCTCGAAGAAGCCGTGGATATCCTCGACAGCGCCGGGCAGTCCCTCAAACGCTGGCTGCTGGAACCCGAGGGCGTGGCGCCGTTAACCTCGTTGCAGCGCGACATGCACACCCTCAAGGGCGGCGCGCGCATGGCCGAGATCGGGCCTGTTGGCGACCTGGCCTACGAGCTGGAAGGCCTTTACGAAGGCCTGGTGGACCGTCGCTACAGCTATTCCCATGAGCTGTCCCAGGTGCTGATGGCCAGTCATGAGCACTTGGCGTTGCAGTTGGACCAACTGCAACAGCATCAGCCGTTGAGCGACTCTAGCGAATTGATCGCCAGCGTCCGGGGATTGCGCCACAGCAGCCCGCCCGCGGCGCAGGCCGCTGCTGCGCAGACCTTGGGCATCGACCCGGAATTGCTGGATATCTTCCTCGAAGAAGCCGCCGACATTCTCGACAGTTCGGGGGCGGCGTTGCTGCGCTGGCAGGCAGAGCCCAACAACCGCCAGGAAGTCGAAACCCTGCTGCGCGACCTGCACACCCTCAAGGGCGGTGCGCGCATGGTCGAGATCGGCCCGATCGGCGATCTGGCCCATGAGCTGGAGTTTCTCTACGAAGGCTTGTCCTCCGGTTTGCTCGTGGCGTCCCCCGAGTTGTTCGCCTTGCTGCAAGGCTGTCACGACCGCCTGGCGCAGATGATCGACGCGGTGGCGGCGGGCTTGCCGGTGGGCTCGGTGGACAAACTCATCGAGCGCATCAAAAGCCTGGTCCACCCGAGCAAAGAGCCGGTGGTGCCGGTGGCATTAGTGACGGGCAAGGCCGAAACAGCCAGCGACCCGACCGCCGACATGGTGAAAATCTCCGCCGACCTGCTGGACGATCTGGTTAACCTGGCCGGCGAAACCTCGATCTTCCGTGGCCGAATCGAACAGCAGGTCAACGACGCGCAGGTTGCCCTCAACGAGATGGAAACCACCCTCGAGCGCATGCGCGACCAACTGCGCCGGCTCGACACCGAAACCCAGGGCCGCCTCATCAGCCGTCAGCAGGCCGAAGCCGAGCGCCTGGACTACGAAGAATTCGACCCGCTGGAAATGGACCGCCATTCACAGTTGCAGCAACTGTCCCGCGCACTGTTCGAGTCCGCCTCCGACGTGCTCGACCTCAAGGAAACCCTTGAGCGCCGCAACCAGGATGCGCACGACCTGTTGCAGCAACAGGCGCGCATCAACACCGAATTGCAGGAAGGCCTGATGCGCACGCGCATGGTGCCCTTTGAACGCATGCTGCCGCGCCTCAAGCGCATCGTGCGCCAGGTCGCCCTGGAGTTGGGCAAGGACGTGGAATTCGTGGTCGGCAATGCCGAGGGCGAGATGGACCGCAACGTGCTGGAACGCATGGTCGCGCCGCTGGAACATATGCTGCGCAATGCCGTCGATCACGGCCTGGAATCCCGCGAGGCGCGGCTGCTGGCCGGCAAACCCGAGAAGGGCCGGGTCACCCTGGACCTGACCCACGAAGGCGGCGATATCGTCTTCGATCTGCGCGACGACGGCGCTGGCGTGCCCCTCGAGGCGGTGCGGCGCAAGGCGATCAAACGCGGTTTGCTCGCTCCGGATCAAGAGATCAGCGACCGCGACGTGTTGCAGTTCATCCTGCAGCCGGGGTTCTCCACGGCGGAAAAGATCACCCAGATTTCCGGGCGTGGCGTGGGTATGGACGTGGTGCATGAAGAAGTGCGCCAGCTGGGCGGCTCGATGTCGATCGATTCGACGCCGGGGGCGGGCGTGCATTTTCGTATTCGCCTGCCGTTCACCGTGTCGGTCAACCGCGCGCTGATGGTGCAGTGCGCGGACGATCAATACGCGATCCCGCTCAACACCATCGAAGGCCTGGTGCGCGTGCTGCCCCATGAGCTGGAAGGGCACTATCAACTGGACCCGCCGCGGTATGAATACGCCGGCCAGCGGTATGAGCTGTTTTACCTCGGCGACCTGCTGCACACCGTCGCCCGCCCGAAACTGCTGGGCCTGTACCAACCGTTGCCGGTGCTGCTGGTGCAGTACAACGAACGGCACGTGGCGGTGCAGGTGGACAGCATGGCGGGCACCCGGGAGATCGTGGTCAAGGGCTTGGGGCCGCAGTTTGCCGGGGTGAAGGGGCTCTCCGGGGCGACCATTCTCGGTGACGGCCGGGTGGTCTTGATCATCGATCTGCTCGCCCACATCCGCGCCCGGCAACCGGCGTTGCCGGCCCAGGTGGTGGACGTCCCGCTGCAGCTCAACGTCCCGCTGAAAAAGCGCCCGCTGCTGGTGCTGGTGGTGGACGACTCGGTCACCGTGCGCAAAGTCACCAGCCGCCTGCTCGAACGCAACGGCATGAACGTGCTCACCGCCAAGGACGGCATCGACGCCATGGCCGTGCTGGAAGAACACACCCCGGACCTGATGCTGCTGGACATCGAAATGCCGCGCATGGACGGTTTCGAAGTGGCCATCCGGGTGCGCAACGACCCACGGCTGATGCGCTTGCCGATCATCATGATCACCTCCCGCACCGGTCAGAAACACCGCGACCGCGCCATGGCCATCGGCGTCAACGACTACCTCGGCAAGCCGTATCAGGAGTCGGTGCTGCTGGAAAGCATCGCTTATTGGAGCCAGTCCCATGCTTGACCACCGCACCAGCCAACTCACCGGCCTGCTCCTGCCCCTGGCCGACCGCCACCTGGTGCTGCCCAACGTTGCCATCGCTGAACTGATCGACTTCCAGCGCGGCGAACCGGCCAGTGACGCACCGCCCTGGTATCTGCGGCAAGTGACCTGGCGGGACCGGCAATTGCCGCTGATCAGCTTCGAAGCAGCCTGCGGCGAAGCCAGCGTGACCGGCGAGCGTTCGCGCATCGTCGTGCTGAACGCCCTGGGCGGGCGGCCGTCATTGAAGTTCATTGCGATGGTGATCCAGGGGATTCCACGTTCATACAAGCTCGATAGCCAGTTGAGTTATGTGGATGTGCCGCTGTGCGCGTTGGAGCTGGCGGCGGTGCAGGTGGGGGAGCATGTGGCGAAGGTGCCGGATTTGATGGGGCTCGAAGCGCTGCTGGTCGAGGCTGGGCTGGCCTGACGATCAATGCAGCACCAGAAAATCAGCAATCAGCATTCCCGCCAGGTACACCATCAAAATTGCCACACCCGCGTCCAATAAACGCCAGACCTTTGCTGAACGAAACAGCCCCGTCAACCTTTGACATCCCAACGCCAAAACCACAAACCACACCAGCGACGCGGTCATCGCTCCGCTGGCAAAGGACGCTTGTTGGCTGACGGGCTTCGCCGCACCAATAGAGCCAATCAGCACCACGGTATCAAGCCAGGCATACGGGTTGGCAAATCCAAGTATCACCGCCGTGCGCAGCAATCCCTGTTGTGAGGTGAGGTTGTTTTGAGTATCTGGCATCGACTGGTTACGCAAGCAAGCCAATAACCGCTGCCAGCCAAACCACAACAGATAGGCCGCTCCCGATAGCAGCAGGAACGCCACCAGACCGGGCTGACTGCCGAGCAACGAACCCAACCCCATGACCCCAAGACCAATGAGAATGATATCGGCGAACACGCATACCGCCACCACCCCCCAGATAGGACCGCGACTGACACCCTGGCGAATCACCAGAGTGTCCTTTGGCCCAGGAGCGGCGAACAGTCCGATGCCCAATAGCAGACCTTCGAGATAAAGGGCGTTGAGGTCAGGAGTCATGAAGTGCTCGGTCGCCTGGGTATCAGGTCAATTGAAGGGGGTGATTACCGAAACCGGTGTGGCGCGCATTGACGGCGGCGTTCAAGTCGATCGGCTGGTGGCGGAAAAAGCCTGTCAGTTGCTGCTCCGCATCAGGGTTGACGAAGTAAATAAGGGAGCTGCGTGGCATTGGTGTTCGAGGCGTCAGAACTGCGTGGTATGCAGCGGGAATCGCATAGTCTGAGAGCTCCGTCAGTAACGATCCGGCCAAGATTGCAATCTCGTTCTCCAACAGGCGTACCGGCTCCAGCGAGCTGCCTCGAACCAGAACGAGGCCGTCACGAGTAGGCTTGATAAACGACAACATATGACCATCTTCGTGAGGGTCCTGAGCAAACTGGCGCTTATCAGACCCGGAATTAGCCCCATAGACGCACAGTTGCAGATAGGACGCTGCACGCAAAGAGGTCAACGAAGTGGCCCCAAACTCCGCGCAAACCCCGTCCATCAGTTCCTGTGCAAGCTCGCTGATCTGTCGTTCAAAAGCATCAACGGCAGCAAAAAAATCACTTCGTGTGAACTGAAAAGCCTTTCGTTTTGATGAATGCGCAGGCCAGGAACAAAATCGCTCACACAGATCTGGCTGATCCTGAATGCTCGAGTACTCGGCGCCAAAGGGGAAAAATCCGTCGGTGTCTTTTGCGAAGGAAAACGAGGCCTTTATGGCTGGCGATATTGCGGAGTATCCATCAACGATTTTTTTGTAATCCAGCAGCATCGCTTCTGATATTTGCAGGGTGCCAAAGCCTGTTCGAGCAATGGATTCACAGCACGCTTTGATGTGGGTCATGGATGTATCCAAAGGTAGATGTAAAGGAATGCAACAAACACTAGGTTCGCAAGCATGCGAGAAACTACGACACTGGATATGACCGATTAAAAGGGACCCATCCATGTCCTTCACAACATCGCCAGCAGGTGGCGATTGTGCAGGGTTCAAGACACGTGGCGGCGGACAGGTTGTCTTTTTTGGCGGACAAAGAAATGGCGTTCACCTAAAAGTGGGAACTGAAAACTCCGTATGAATATAAAAACGCGAGATACCCTCCAGTCACTGATTGCGCGGCGCGGCCGAGAGTTGGGCAAGCCCCTGACTACGTTGGCCAAGGAGGCGGGAATCTCCAGGACCTACCTGTACGGTCTGGCGGGCGGTGCGTCCAAGGACCCGTCGGTACGCACGCTGATCAAGCTGGCCAAGGCGTTGCAGGTTTCTCCTCTGTTGCTGTTTCGCTACTTTGCTGACCTGACAGGCGCGCCCGCAAATGCTTGCTCGATGGCGGCGACCAATCGAGCTGTCGGTATAAATGATCCGGAGGACGTTGCGGTGTTCAATGCCGATGTCACGACGCCTGATCAAACTGTCGTGATGCCAGGGGAGGTTTTTCAGAAAACCTGGGAGATTCAGAACCTGGGCACACGACCCTGGCGCGGGCGACGCCTGGTGCGTGTTGACGGGGAATATGTGATTGCCCGTCGCGCTGATGCACTGGGCCAGTTGGAGGTAGTGATGGACACTCACCTGCGTAGCCTGCACAGCGAACTTCCCATCGCCGATACTCTGCCGGGTCAGCCCGTGCATATCAGTGTGGAGTTTGCAGCACCTAGGGAAACCTGCACGCTGGCTTCAATCTGGAGAATTGAGGATGCGCAGGGAAAACCTTGTTATGGGCCTGCATTCATTTTGCATGTGTTGGTCAACGTCATGGCGCGTTGAGCGCTCGGTCGGATTTTTCCTGCAACTTCTCGCGCTGTGCATGAACTTGTTGTGCCCTATGATCGCGCCTAGTCTTCGTCCCGTCATCGCAAAAAACGGTGACACGGACGTGCAAGTCCGGTTACATGTCGGCGCACCAACGCCCATAGCCATTCAACGGGCGTTTTTTATGTCTGCTGTACTTGTTATGGCGGCTGTGCGTGGGAGGCCCCTTGGGGTCTGCCGGGGTCCGATATGCCCGGTCTTGCACACCTGCGCACGGCTGCCACCCTATTCGCGTGCAAGCGGAAGAGGGCAGTCTCCATCCCATATCGGAGCTGCACATCATGGTTAAACCTACCCCCAATCCACCCGCCAACCTCTTTACTGTAAACCCCAACGAAAACACCGAGTCACTGCTGGTCAACGCCAGCGAAACCCTGTCCTCTCTCAACGCCCTCACCTGCCATTTGGCCTTCGATCTAGACGCTTCCCAGCGCGCAATCATGCTCGGAATCCAGCAAATGGCGGCGTTGGGGCAGTTGCTGGTCGACAGAGCGCTGGAGCAAGTCAGCCCTTCTCCAGCATCGTGAAGCGTTCCCAAACAGCGACTGATCACTCCCTTTTGGGAACCACTATTTAAAAGACACCACCGAACAAATGTGGGAGGGGGCTTGCCCCCGATGACGGTGTGAAGTCTTAGTATCTTTAACTGAGCCACTGCCATCGGGAGCAAGCCTCTGTCGGAATGGGATGTTGTTTATGTAGGCAAGTTCTTTACTTGGATTGGGCAGGTTTTCTGGCCTGAGTGGGATGCTAATTTCAGCGCCCCTCACTGCCAACAAGGACCGGCACATGGCCGTACCGTTAATGCCGCCTGGTGTTTCACTTCTAGAAAATATGGCAATAGCCAAATGCAAGCGTGTTCATCTCCAGTCAGGCTCGGCGTTCGCCTACTCCTGGTTTTATTCTCAGGTCAGAGCTGCCGGGCCATGGAACTACAAGAAGCGAGGGCGCCAATACGAGGCTTTAGGTAACTTCAATTACGGTGCAACTGGTACGGTGTTGGGCATTCCTGAGCACGTGTTGCTGCGCGCCGCTGGTGTTGCTCAGACCATCGCAAAAACCACCCATCCGGATTTTGGATCATGGTGGGGAGGTGATCCTTTTGGTGATGACCCGCGAGATCAATATTGGATAAGGAGAGGTATTGAGTATGCGATTTCTCAAGGCCACTGAAGGCTTCATACCGATCCTGCGTAACTGTCTGTTAGTGGTCTGCCTGATTTATATCGCGGGCAGTTGGGTCATGTCGCCCGGGACACCGGATCTGGATGAGGTGGTGTTGAAACATTCCTTGGGCAACGGCACCTCCATCTACGGCGCGCGGGATGGGCAGGGTGGTGCGACGGTGGGCTTTTCCTACAGGTACTACGTTCATAAGGACCTGGGGAGTGATCAGGAAATACTCACAGGGTTGGTGTCGGCTCATCCATTTCTGAAAACCAAAGAACCCGATGTGCAAGTGAGTGAGCATGAGGGCGTGCTTCGATTGGATATTCAGGGGGGCGTGTATGAGTACAACAGCTATGCCCTCGAAGGTCTTGGAGCGGTCAAGGTAGTGATGGCGTTGTGATGGACCGGCCTTCGGATTCTTCCAGCAATATTTTGCGCCCTGCATGAACGTGTCGCTCGCAGCGCGCAATCATGCTCGGAATCCAGCAAATGGCGGCGTTGGGGCAGCTGCTGGTCGACGGAGCGCTGGAGCAAGTCAGCCCTTCTCCAGCATCTTGAAACTTTCCCAAACAGCGACTGATCACTCCCTTTTGGGAACCACTATTTAAAAGACACCACCGAACAAATGTGGGAGGGGGCTTGCCCCCGATGGCGGTGTGTCAGTCTCAGTATCTGTAACTGAGCCACTGCCATCGGGGGCAAGCCCCCTCCCACACAGGTTAGCGCTCGTCTTCATCGTTCAATGACCGGTTGCTCTGGATGCTCGGCCTGCCACAAGTCGTAGGCGCTCAGCCCGACCCCTGACTGCCAACCACTGCCGTCATCGCCGATTGGCAGAGCATGTAACTGCCAACGCATCTGCCATCTTCGTGCTCGAATATTTAAGTATTTGTTATCAATCAATAAAAAACACATTTCCGCTCTTGGCATGGCGCGTGCTAACTGCCTGGTCATGGCCCGTTCCGATAAGCGACGGCGGCGTCATCTGCCAATGGCAGTGCTGGGTGACGCATGCGCTTGCCGGCGGGATAAAGTTCCAACATTGAGTGCTGACGATATGACTGAACTATTGAGTACCGCGCATAAGAACACCACCAGTACTTATCTCCAGTTAGGGGGAGAGGCGGGTATCCATAAACTGGTCGACCGCTTTTACGAACTGATGGAGGTGTTGTCCGAGGCGCGAATAGTGCGTCAGATGCACCCACCGAGTCTCGCCGGCAGCGCCGACAGTCTATTCAAGTTCCTGAGTGGCTGGCTTGGCGGCCCGCCACTGTTTCAACAGGAACGTGGTCATCCACGTTTGCGCATGCGACATGCGCCTTTTGCAGTCAGTGTTGTCGAGCGCGACGAATGGATGCTGTGCATGCGTCAGGCAATCAATGAGCAGGTGGATGACGCAGCCCTGAATGCGAAGCTGCAACGTATGTTTTCCGAGATGGCCGACCACATGATTAATACCGATGGGCGCCGCGCAGGTGTTGCGGCGCCGCTTTGAACGTCGGGCAACTCTCCCAACTGGACGCTTCCCAAATACCATGATTAAAACTGCCCACGATCTTGTAGTAGATGCTAAAGCCCGTATCGAAGAAGTTGCCATCGAAGAGGTTGACCTGGCTATCCAGAATGCGGATGTACTGATTGATGTACGTGAAGCCGACGAGTATGCCGCAGGTCATATATCGGGCGCTGTGCATGCGTCGCGCGGCATGCTGGAATTTAAACTGACCAACGATACCGCGCTCAGTTCGCGAGACCTTAAAGTCGTGCTGTACTGCAAAACGGGTGGTCGCGCTGCGCTCGCGGCTGTATCGCTGCTTGATATGGGCTACCTGCACGTAACATCGATCACCGGAGGGTTCGACGCATGGGTGAGTGCGCAAAAGCCGATTGCGGTTCCGCATTTACCGCGCTTCGAGTAGCACTGTGGGCTGCTTTGGGGGGCATGTGGCTCCCCATTAGGCTTAACCCCGTGTTTGTTGTCGATTCATTACTCCAGCCGTAACGATCCGCCGCCCAGCTTGATTGATGCCCCCCTGAATCACTCCTAAGGTACAGCCCACGACAGCAAACCCGTGGAGCGACCATGACAACAATAATTACCCCCGACTCGCGCTGGACGCGGCGGCGCGATGAAAAGCAGCGGCGGCTCGGGCTGGTCAAGCAGTATGCGGATGGGGCCGTGCTGCCCAGCGACAAAATCGTCGAGGCCCTCGAAGCCCTGATCCTCCCCGGCGACCGCGTGGTGCTGGAAGGCAATAACCAGAAGCAGGCGGATTTCCTCTCGCGCTCCCTGGCCAAGGCCGACCCGGCCAAGCTCCACGATTTGCACATGATCATGCCCAGTGTCGGCCGGTCCGAGCACCTGGATCTGTTTGAGAAGGGCATCGCACGCAAGCTCGACTTCTCCTTCGCCGGCACCCAATCCCTGCGCATCAGCCAGTTGCTGGAAGACGGCTTGCTGGAAATCGGCGCGATCCACACCTACATCGAACTCTATGCCCGGCTGGTGGTGGATCTGATCCCCAATGTGGTGCTTTCGGCCGGTTTCATGGCCGACCGCGCCGGTAACATCTACACCGGCGCCAGTACCGAAGACACCCCGGCGTTGATCGAGCCCGCCGCGTTCAGCGACGGCATCGTCATCGTGCAGGTCAATCAGTTGGTGGACGACGTCACTGACTTGCCCCGCGTCGACATCCCGGCCAGTTGGGTGGATTTTGTGGTGGTGGCCGACAAGCCTTTCTACATCGAACCGCTGTTCACCCGCGACCCGCGCCACATCAAGCCGGTGCATGTGCTGATGGCGATGATGGCGATCCGTGGCATCTACGAAAAACACAACGTGCAGTCGCTCAACCACGGCATCGGTTTCAACACCGCCGCCATCGAATTGATCCTGCCCACCTACGGCGAATCCCTGGGCCTGAAGGGCAAGATCTGCCGCAACTGGACCCTCAACCCGCACCCCACGCTGATTCCCGCCATCGAAAGCGGCTGGGTCGAAAGCGTGCATTGCTTCGGCACCGAACTGGGCATGGAGAATTACATCGCCGCCCGCCCGGATGTGTTCTTCACCGGCCGCGACGGTTCCATGCGCTCCAACCGGATGTTCTGCCAACTCGCCGGCCAATACGCGGTGGACCTGTTTATCGGCGCCACCCTGCAAGTGGACGGCGACGGGCATTCCTCCACGGTCACCCGTGGCCGCCTTGCCGGTTTTGGCGGTGCGCCGAACATGGGCCACGACCCGCGCGGTCGCCGCCATGGCACCCCGGCCTGGCTCGATATGCGTCACGAGGATGCCCCCGAAGCACTCTTGGAACGCGGCAAAAAGCTCGTGGTGCAAATGGTCGAGACGTTCCAGGAGGGCGGCAAACCGACCTTCGTCAACACCCTCGACGCGGTGGAAGTGGCGCGCAAAAGCGGCATGCCCCTGGCGCCGATCATGATCTACGGTGACGACGTCACCCACCTGCTCACCGAAGAAGGCATCGCCTACCTGTACAAGGCGCGTTCCCTGGAAGAGCGCCAGGCGATGATCGCCGCCGTCGCCGGGGTGACCGCCATCGGCATGCGCCACAATCCCAAGGACACCGCACGCATGCGCCGCGAAGGCCTGATTGCCTTGCCCGAAGACCTCGGCATCCGCCGCACCGACGCCACCCGCGAGTTGTTGGCCGCCAAGAGCGTGGCCGATCTGGTGGAGTGGTCCGGTGGCTTGTACAACCCGCCCGCCAAGTTCAGGAGCTGGTAAATAAGATCGGCGGTGGACGTGTGGCGGCCCATGAAATCATGCTGAGCACGCCGGCCATTCGCAACCTGATCCGCGAAGACAAGGTGGCGCAGATGGTCTCGGCGATGCAGACCGGCGGGGCGTTAGGGA
>NZ_JAKNRV010000158.1:0-11601 GCF_023072625.1 Pseudomonas emilianonis | reverse complement strand
AGCGCTCAGGTCGGTCACCGAGTCAGGCGCGTTCGCGCTCCACTGGCTGTCGCGACCCAGGTCCAGGGTGCGGCCATCGGCAAGCTCCAGCGACACGGAGCCGCCAGGACCGGTTTCCACCAGTTCCCCAGTGAACAAGCGATCCCCTTCTACCAGCAGGCGACGAATCCCTTCCGGGGATACCGCAAACACTTGACCGACAATGCTTTTGACGACCGCAACGCTGCTCATAAAAGACTCTCCGTGTATTACCGTTCAGGGGTATCCATCATGGAGACCGGCCTTTTTCTCTCGTGCCGATTCAATAGCTGGAGTACGTTAATCCCATGTAAAAAAATTTGGCGTCAATAATTTGTTGTTTCAATCAGCAAATTACTTTTCCGTCAAGGTATTGACCTATTTGACGCCATCCTAAACAATCTGCCCGGTAATGTCACATTGATATTTAAGCGGCATCGCGACTTTCTGTTTGCACCGTCCAGCTCTCATGACAAGCAGTGATTTCGGTTGCCACTCCAATGCACTATCCAAGTTTGTTGCGGTTTTTCAGGCAACCAATCCCCAGGGAAGAATCACAATGCGTTTGCACTTATTCAAAGCTTTGCCTTTTGCTCTAGCCGCCAGTTTCGTACAGGCTCAAACCCTGACGGAGGCGATGCAGAAAGCGGTGGAAGTTCATCCGGAGATCCAGTCGGGTGTCAATGCACGCATTGCTGCTGACTACCAAGTCGACGCAGCCAAAGGCGGCTACCTGCCTAAAGTCGACTTGCTGGGCGGTTATGGCCGTGAAAGCTCGGATAACACCTCGACCCGCGCGGCCAGCAACAGCCACGACTGGAAGACCTTGAACCGCGGCGAGTCAACCATTCGCTTACAGCAAAACCTGTTCCAAGGTTTTGGCACCCAAAATGAAATCGGCCGCCAACAAGCCACCGCCAACTCCCGTGGCTATGCGCTGCTCAATACGTCCGAGCGCACCGCCCTGACGGTCGCCCAGGTTTATCTGGATGTCTTGACCCGTCGCGAGATGGTGCAATTGGCAGAAGACAACCTGAAAAGCCACGAACGTATTTTTGACCAGATCAAATTGCGCACCAGCCGTGGCGTCGGAAGAATGGCGGACATGGACCAGGCCGAAGCCCGTCTGGCTCAAGCTCAAAACAACTTGATCACCGAACAGACCAACCTGGCTGACGCGAACACCAACTACTTGAGCGTGGTCGGCCAAGAGCCAGACCAACTGGAGAAACCAGCGGGTGTTGTGACCTTGCTGCCGGCCAGCCTGGATGAAGCCCGTCGCCAGATGATTGCAGACAGCCCGGCATTGCGCTCTGCCGAGTCGGATATCAGCGCCGCTGAAAAGCAGTACGAATCCGCCAAGTCGACCTTCTACCCGCGCTTTGATGCGGTGCTGCAACGCTCGGCCAACAACAACATCGGCGGCGAACAAGGCCATGACAATGGCTATTCCGCCATGCTGAACATGCAGTTCAACCTGTTCAACGGTGGCAGCGACAAGGCCAACCTGCAGTCCAAGGCCTCCCAGGCCACCCAGGCGCTGGATATCCGCAACAACGCCCTGCGTCAGTTGAACGAAGAGCTGGGCCTGGCGTGGAACGCCTACAATAACGCTACCCAGCAGGTGCCGATCGCGCAGCAATATGTGGATCGCAGCAATAAAGTGCGCACCTCGTACCAGCAGCAGTTCAGCCTCGGTGAGCGTACACTGCTCGACTTGCTCGACAGCGAGAATGAACTGTTCACCGCTCAGCAGCGTCTGGCGCAGATCAAAAGCCTGCAGCTATATACGCAGTATCGAATCAAGGCTGATATGGGCCAACTGCTGAGAAGCCAGGGCGTGGTTGCTCCGATGGCATCGGTTGTGCAAAACGATATTAAACCGTCGGTAAACCTGCCAGGGATGAACTGATTCTTGACGGAGTTGGACCACTCAACTGCATTAAGTGAGAGTCAGCTTGGATTCTGAAATAGGTGTGGCGCAACTCAACCATGACCCGCGCAGTCAGCATGACGACCCCCTGCTGGATGGGTTGTTGGCACTCTGCTCACTGCATTACAAACCCGCCAGCCGCGCGATGCTGACCACTGGGCTGCCACTGGCGGCCCAGCGTTTGAGCCCCGAGTTGCTGCCGCGCGCAGCCGCTCGGGCGGGTTTGCAGGGACGGTTGCTGCAACGCAAGCTGGAACAGATTCCGTCCATCGCGCTGCCCGCCATGCTGCTGCTCAAGGAAGGGCGCAGCGCGGTGCTGCTGGGATGGGACGGTGACACGGCGCGCCTGCTGCTCAGCGAAAGCGACGGCGGCGAAGTACACCTCACCCGTGAAGTATTGAGTCAAGATTACAGCGGTCGGGTATTTTTCGCCCAACCGCAGCATAAATTTGACATCACCAGCGGCACGCTGATCCCGCGCGCACGCTCGTGGTTTCGAGACACCCTCAAGCGCTCGCGCTGGCTCTACGCCGACGCGATCGCCGCGAGCCTGGTGATCAACCTGATCGCCCTGGCCGCACCGCTGTTTGTGATGAACGTGTATGACCGCGTAGTCCCCAACCAGGCCACCGCCACCCTGTGGGTGCTGGCTATTGGTATCTGCGGCGCCTACCTGTTCGACCTGCTGCTCAAGAGCCTGCGCAGTTTATGCCTGGACCTGGCGGGCAAAAAAACCGACCTGATCATTTCCGCGACGCTGTTCGAGCGCATCGTGGGCATGGCGATGAAAGTACGCCCGGCACGGGTCGGCAGCTTTGCGCAGAACATCCATGAATTCCAGGGGATGCGCGATTTCCTCACATCGCTGACCCTCGCGAGCCTGATCGACCTGCCCTTTACCCTGATCATCCTGGCGGTGATCGCCATGCTCGGCGGCCACCTGGTGTGGATTCCGATCATCGCCTTCCCGCTGGCCCTGGGTATCGGCCACATGCTGCAAAAACCGCTGACTGCGACACTGGAGCGCACCATGGCCCTGGGTGCCGAGCGCCAGTCGAGCCTGATCGAAACCCTCGCCGGGCTCGATGCGGTCAAGGTCAATAACGCAGAAAGCGAACGCCAGTATCAATGGGAGCAGACCATTGGCACCCTCAGCCGCCTGGAACTGCGGGTTAAGGTGTTGTCCGGCCTGGCCATGAACATCACCTTGCTGATCCAGCAAGTGGCCGGCGTGGCGATGATCATTTTCGGCGTATACCAAATCATTGATGGCGCCCTCAGCATGGGCGGCCTCGTCGCCTGCTACATGCTCAGCGGCCGCGCACTGGGCCCGCTGGCCCAACTGTCGGGCCTGCTGACGCGTTACCAGCAAGCCAAGGTGACGATGGTGTCGGTCGACCAGATGATGGAGTTGCCGCAAGAACGCAACTACGACGAACGCCCGCTCAGCCGCAAGGCACTGCAAGGTGCGATGACGTTCCGCGAAGTCGACTTCACCTACCCGAACCAACAAAACCTGGCGCTGCGCGGCATCAACCTGAATGTAAAGCCGGGCGAGAAAATCGGCATCATCGGGCGCAGCGGCTCGGGTAAAAGCTCGCTGGCCAAACTGCTGGTCGGTCTTTACCAGCCGGACTCGGGCTCGTTGCTGGTCGATGGCGTGGACATTCGCCAGATCGATGTCAGCGAATTGCGTCATAACATCGGCTATGTGGCCCAGGACATCCAACTGCTGGCCGGCACCTTGCGCGACAACCTCGTCTCGGGCGCGCGCTACGTAGATGATGAAATGGTGCTACAGGCCTCAGAACTTGCCGGCGTGCATGAATTTGCCAGGCTGCATCCGCAAGGTTACGAACTGCAAGTGGGCGAACGCGGGCAAAACCTCTCCGGCGGCCAGCGACAAAACGTCGCCCTCGCCCGCGCATTGCTGTTGAACCCACCGATCCTGCTGCTGGACGAACCGACCAGCGCCATGGACAACACCGGCGAAGAGCGCCTGAAACAGCGCTTGCAGTCGGTCATCGAAAACAAGACGGTGATTCTGGTTACCCACCGCGCCTCACTGCTGAGCCTGGTGGATCGCCTGCTGGTGATCGACCGTGGCCAGATACTCGCAGACGGTCCCAAAGCGGCCGTTATGGAAGCGCTGAAAAAGGGGCAAATCAGTGTCGCTTAATTCCGGCTCACGCCGTTTGAAAGACGTCATCTTCGGCTATTTCAGGGGCACCGACTCGCTCGAAGACCAGCCCTTGCCCGAAGTCGAAAAAGCCCTGGTCGACGACGCCCCGCGCATCGTGCGCCTGACCATTTGGGGCGTGATCGGCTTCTTCGTGTTCCTGCTGCTGTGGGCACACTTTGCGATCATCGATGAAGTGACCAAAGGCGAAGGCAAGGCAATCCCCTCCTCGCGCATCCAGAAGATCCAAAACCTGGAAGGCGGCATCGTCGCCCAGATCTACGTTCACGAAGGGCAGATCGTCGAGGCCGGTGCGCCGCTGGTACGCCTGGACGACACACGCTTTGCCTCCAACGTCGGCGAAACCGAAGCCGACCGCGTGGCCATGGAGCTGCGTGTTGAGCGCCTCAGCGCCGAGATCGAAAATCGCCCGCTGAACATCACCGAAGACGCACGCAAAGCGGTGCCCAACCAGGCCTCGAACGAAGAGTCGCTGTACCTGAGCCGACGCCAGCAACTGTCCGACGAAATTGGCGGGCTGCAACAACAATTGCTGCAACGCCAGCAGGAACAGCGTGAGTTCGCCTCCAAGCAGGAACAATACCGCAACAGCCTGAGCCTGCTGCGCCAAGAGATCGGCATGTCCGAACCGCTGGTAAAACAAGGCGCGATCTCGCCGGTAGAAGTGCTGCGCCTCAAGCGCTCCGAAGTGGAAACCCGCGGCATGCTCGACGGCACCACCCTGGCCATCCCCCGCGCCCAGGCCGCCATCAACGAAGTGCAGCGCAAAATCGACGAGACCCGCGGCAAATTCCGCAGCGAAGCGTTGGCTCAGTTGAACGAAGCACGCACCAACCTGAGCAAGGCCGAGGCCACGTCCAAAGGCCTGGAAGACCGCGTCAGCCGCACCATGGTCACCTCGCCCCTGCGTGGCATCGTCAAGCAAATGCTGGTCAACACCGTCGGCGGCGTCATCCAGCCCGGCAGCGACATCGCCGAAGTCGTACCACTGGACGACACGCTGCTGGTGGAAGCCAAGATCCGCCCGCAAGACATCGCCTTCCTGCACCCTGGCCAGGAAGCGATGATCAAATTCACCGCCTACGACTACACCATCTACGGCGGCCTCAAAGGCAAACTCGAACAGATCGGCGCCGACACCGTGATGGATGAAGAGAAGAAGAACACTTTCTACCTCATCAAACTGCGCACCGACCGCAGCCACCTGGGCACCGACGAAAAACCCCTGCTGATCATCCCCGGCATGGTGGCCTCCGTAGACATCATCACCGGCAAGAAGAGCATCTTGAGCTACCTGCTCAAACCGATCATCAAATCCCGTGCAGAGGCCATGCACGAGCGCTGATCGGGGTAATTTGTTGCTGGAGAAGCGGATAAATGCAGGGCGAAGGGCGAAAACTTGGGTTTTCGCAAAAATAGTCAGATTTCAGGGGTTTACAGAACTTTTTCAATCGCTATAATCGTCGCCCTAACACGCCGGTATAGCTCAGTTGGTAGAGCAACTGACTTGTAATCAGTAGGTCCCGGGTTCGACTCCTGGTGCCGGCACCATATCTCGAAGCCCCGCAATGCGGGGCTTTGTGGTTTCTGGAGGATGGGAAATTTCAGAAACGTGTAGGGCGAATTTAGTGAAAACGTCCACAAAACGTCCACACTCAAAAAACTAACCGGCAGTTTTCCGCGCACCCCACTTCTTTCTATTACGCTCCGATGTCAATTCACGGCCAATTTTCATAGCCGCCTCCAATAGATCTGCTGCCTCACGGAAACTGTCTGAGTCCGCCGTCCCATTGAAAAGCAAACCACCAGCGGTGACATCCAACCTAACGCTGTCAGCCAATTGATAAAAACGAACAATCTGCTTCGCTTCATGAGGCGTTAGCCCACCGAGCCGCGTAACGTTTGCCTGAACACTCGGTGTAGTGCTCGTGAATATTGACGGAGCACTTTAAAAACCTTGGCTCAAAGATCTCCGTAACTGAGGCGCCTCCAGGCGGCGACAAATAAGCCTGAGCGTCTCTCAGGCCGTCGAGATACCCCCTCAGCTCCACGTGGCCGCTGCGCTCATGACCGCCTCCGACAACTTGATGTATCGCCAAATTGGCGATACGCTTCGAGCATGTCTACCAAACACCGATTTCGCGAAAAGTACCGCATAGAGCTGCGGGAAAAGACCACCTACCGCCCCACGTACACTGACGGGCGGCGGCGTCGATGTCTTGATAAGCCTTGAAACATGTGAGGCGATGTTGGGCCGAGCGCCGACGGTGGTGCTGAAAGAGGCTTTGGCCTGGGTGCGTTTGCACCAAGACGAATTACTGGAGGAATGGCATAAATGGCATCCATGAAACGCCCCCGCCTGCGGGCTGTGCAGGCGCGTCCCGGCCATGTGCTGGAGCTGACATTTATCGACGGCCAACAGTTTCTGCTGGATATGACCCGCGACGTGGCCTCCTACCCAGGGCTCAAACCGCTGCAAGCGACCAAAGCGTTCAAAGGCGCGACCGTGGGCGATGACGGATGGACGGTGGAATGGCCCGAACTGGACATTCAAATCGGCGCCGACACGCTGTACCTGGACGCCTTGGCTCAGGCAGCGCCGGATGAAAACACGCGCATCTTCATCGGTTGGCGTGCGCGTACCGGGCTCAACCTGTCGCAAGCCGCCGAGGCATTGGGTGTCGGCACGCGGAGCATCACCCGCTACAGCAACGGCCGCGAAGCGGTGCCCCGCACATTGGCCTTGGCCTGCCTGGGTTGGGATCGTCTGCAAGAACAGCCCCAGCTCAAACGCGCGTGAAACCTTAGCGGCGATACTGATCACGTAGCCCCCGAACCCCGCCCTGTGCGGGGTTTTCGTATCTTGTTGTTGGCACTCATGCTGGTGAGTCGCTCGTTGGCGATCTGAACATGTGTAAGCAATGCTTCACTTGCCAGCCATCGATAGCCCTGGGTCCTCTAAATTTAGAGGCTGACATTCTGGCTTTAAAGCGGCAGCGATTTGAATCGCTCCGGATTCTGTTGTCGCGCCGCTAAGGCTAACAAGGCGTTTCAGACTAGGCAGACAACCCACACGCAGAAATATGGCACTTCGCCACTTTCCCGATTGACACCCCCTCCCCGCCACGTTAAAACCCCTGTCTTGCTTGTGCTTTTTATCGAGACATGGATGTTGTCGACCCCTCCGCTGTTCAAACACCGCCGCTATTGGCTGGCGGTCCTCATCGTGCTGCTGGCGATCCTCGATCCTTTCGGCCTGGCCAGTTCCAGCGACAAGGCGTCGGCGCAGTGGCTCAACCGTATGTTCGCCAGCCACTACGCCAATGACGGCCAGCAGCGGGTGGCGGTGGTGTTGATCGATGATGCGTACCTGATGCGCAACGCCACCTCCTGGCCGATGCCCTATGGCGAGCAGAGCAAGTTGTTCAAGCGCTTGCTGGCGTTTAAACCCAAGGCGGTGTTCGTCGATTTGCTTTACAGCCACGACCACTCTTTTGGCGACCCGGCGCGGGGCAGTCAGTTACTGGCGAATGTGTTCGAGCGCTATCAGCGCCAGGGCATTCCCTTGTGGCTGGCCAATACCGGGGTGGCGCGTGGCGAGGCAGGCCAGGCCAATACGCTGGCGCCGTTTGTCGAGGTCAGTCGCCCGGGCCTGGTGGCGTGGGCGGGGGTGGACGACAAGTACCCGTTGGCGGTGAATACGCCGATAGGCCTGATGGAAACCCCGGCCTTGGCGCTGTACCGCGCATTCTGTGAGACACAGGCCTGCCCGTCGCCGCCGGTGGATGCTCAAACCGCCGCAGGCCGGCAACCGATCGCGGTGCAATGGGGGCTGAAGCTGGCGCCGGAGCAGGCGCGGATCGCCGACGTGCGCCACTGCGCGCCGGCGCGGCATTTTTTGCTGGATGGGGTGGCGCAGTTGTTCCAGGCGGTGTTCTGGAAACTCGATGACTCGGAACAGGCACGCTGCCCTTATACGCTGACGTTAGCGGCCAGCGACCTAGAAGTCAGCGACCCGGACGACCAAGCCTTGGTCGCCGAGTTGCTGCGCGATCGCCTGGTGCTGGTCGGGGCCAATATCACCTCGACGGGTGATCTGGTGGAGTCGCCGGTACACGGCCAGTTACCTGGCGTTTATCTGCACGCCATGGCCCTCGACAACCTGATCAATGCGGGCATGGACTATGACCATGAGCCCGCCAACTTTCCTGGCCTGCCCTTTAATTGGCTGGACCTGCTGGAGCTGGGCCTGCTGGCGTTGATCGCCGTGCTCAAGGCGCTGCATGCGCGGCGGCTGGCGGGCCAGCGCACCTGGAGCCGGTGGCGGCGCCAGGAAATCTGGTTTTTTTCTTCGCCGTGCCCGTCATGGCTGTTGGTGATGTCCGCGCTTGCCGGGGTGAGTGTGCTGCTGAGCCTCAGCCACATCACGCCGGTGAACGTGTTGGGCATTGTGTTGCTGTCGTTGGTGTTGTTCAGCGAACGGATCGAAGCCTTTTTCGATCGTGATCGCTGAGTGCGCCGCTTTGTCATTTGACTCAAGGAATCCAAGGATGAACAGAAGTCTGATCGTCGTGCTCGTTGCGCTCTTCACTCAGGGTGCCTGGGCGGAAACCCACAGCATCAAGGCGTTCCTGGCCGACCCGGTGGCGGTGCTGGATGAACAGGGTAAACAACAGCGCGAGCTGCCGAAAAAAGACGCGCCGACCCAACCCGTCCCCGTGTTGCAGTACAACAAGGCGCTGGATCTGGTGCAGGTTGAGCTGGCGGGCCAGAAGGTTTGGCTGGACACCATGGACCTGCGCATCGAGCCGCCGCTCAATGTGGTCGACCTGCCCTGCCAGGGCCTGACCAAAAGCCAGACCAAAGACAGCCGCAATAACTCCACCATCGGTTTTGGTGCGGGCTGCAATCAATAAAAGGAGCGGTGCGGTGAAGGGATCTCTATTGGCAGCCAGCTTGCTGGCCAGCACGGTACTCAGTGGTTGCGCGACATTGAAAGGCGCCGACCAGGCGTTCCTGAACCTGGTGGGCCCATCGACCCAATCCAGGGTCCAGGGCCACTACGTGGATAACACCGACGTGCGCCAGTACTACAAGCTCGACCCGCAACGCCAGAGCCAGCAGCGCTTGAGCTATGACGGGCGCGCGGTACCGGCGGCCGAAGCACGCCAGCAGAACCTGGTGGATATCCCGATGCTGCAGGTGTACCTGCAGGGGATTGTCACGCGCCTGTCCAAGGGCTGGCCGGGTGAGTTGCCGACCTTGCAGGTGAAGATCACCGACAGTTACAGCTTCGGGCCCTCGGCAGACCCTTACGGCAATGTCTTCGTGCCGCTGGGCATGCTGGATAACGTCGGCAGCGAAGACGAAATCGCCGCGATGCTCGGCCACGAAATGAGCCACGTTCTGCTGCACCACCACGACCGCATGGCGGCCTTCCAGCAGCAGAAAGAGATGTTCACCACCGTGGCGTCCACCGTTGCCTTGGCCACTATGGCCGCCGATACCGGCGTGGACCGCAGTTCCGGGACGATGAAGCTGTTCAGCAAAGACCCCGCCGGCACCCAGAAAACCATCGGCAACACCGTGCTCTACACCACGTTGGCCAACACGTTTTCCGACCATGTATGGAGCACCGCGTGGGGCCGCACCCAGGAAGACCAGGCCGACCTGCTCGGCACCGACTTGATGATCCGCGCCGGTTACGCACCGCGTGCCGCTACCCATAGCCTGGAGCGCCTCAACGACTTCCAGGGCAAGCAGAAACCGTTGCTCAGCGGCTTCCTGACCGCACGCAAGAACGCCATGCAGGATTCGCTGCAGCAGTTCAATCTCAACCGCTTTACCCAGGAGTTGGACGTGCTGGTCAAAGACGGGCTGACCACCGGCATCTCCGCGACCACCCAGTATTTCAATCGCTCCCACATGTCAGCGATGGATCGTGACACCGAGTTGCGCCAGTACCTGCAGCGCGAATACCGCCAGGAACGCCGCGCGCGCATCAACCCCGAGAGTTGGGCGAAGATCAAAGGGACGCCGCAAGTGGCCAAGGCCATGCAGGGCTACAAGGATGCCTACTTCGCCAACGACGCCCTGGAGAAAAACAAGCTGCCCGAGGCCGATGGGTTTATCCGCAAAGCCTTGGCCTCGCCGGTCAAGGATCAGCCAGGCATTCGTCGCACCGCGTACACCGTGCGCCTGGCCCAGGGCAAAAACGGCGAAGCCTTGAAAGAGTTGCAGGCCATCAAGGACTGGAGCCTGGCAGGCCCGTCGACCTATGACCTGATGATCAGCTACCACCTCAAGCGCGGCGATGGGGAATCGGCGCTGGCGATGATCGACAAGGCCGAACGCAACCTGGGCTCGGAAGAACTGTTCATCACCGAGAAGTTGCTGGCCAATCAGCAATTGCAGAACGCGCAGCAGGTGCAAACCGTGCTGCGCAAGTGCGAGCAATACCCGACCCGCAAGGCAAACTGCAAGAAGCTGGCGCCGGCCAAAGCCTGAGGTTGACGATTAGGCCTACGGAGCCCGCCTCCTTCCCGCGGCGCTTTTTCCTAGCGCCCGGGAAGACCGTTCCTCTCGCCCACCCCACCGGTTCTTCGGTATAAACGTTCGCATTCTGCGTTGCGAACGGACTCCCATGAACGCCATAAAACTGATTTTCCTCCTGATCATTTCTCCCTTGCTGCTGGCCGGCGTTGGAACATGGGAATTGCAGCGCGCCACCGAGGGCGCACGGGTTCCCGGCCAAGCCCAGGCCTATGTCAACGTGATGAAGCCCGTCCTGAGGACGTGGCTGGAGGAAAATCCTACGATCCCCATTACTGTGGGCAGTGACGGCCTCAGCCCCGAGCAGTTTCTCTCCCGACTGGCGCGAATGGAGGCCGAGCTGCCTACCGCTCGCCATATAAATCGCATCCTGCACGCGCTGGCAGCCTGGGTCATTGGTCTGGGGCTGCTCGCCGCGCTGATCGGCGTGGCCGCGCTGGCCGGTACGCAATGGGCGGGGCGGCGCGCGCAGCAGTCGCGAGAACAGTTACTGCAGGTGTTTTCCCTGGGCAGCCGGTTATTGCCCTATGTGCTGGTGAGCCATGTGGTGGCGATGGCGGCAACGGTCGCCTTGGCGTTGAGTTATGAGGGCCTGGCGCTGTGGCATATCGGCCAGTTGGGCAAGGGCGAAGTCAAGCTGATGGGGTGGCTGGGGGTAATCGCGGCATTCTGCCTGTATTCGATCTGGCTGCTGCTCAAACAACTGCGGCACATGCTGGTGATGTTCGAGCCCACGCCGCTCGAGATGTTCGGACGGGTGGTGACGGCTGAACAGGCGCCCGGGTTATGGCGCCAGGTGCGCGAGTTGGCCGACAAACTGGGCGCGTCGCCGCCGGATCATATTGTGGTCAGCCTCGCCCTGGGCTTTTACGTGACCTCCAGCCCCGCCACGGTGCGG
>NZ_JAKNRV010000157.1:0-11651 GCF_023072625.1 Pseudomonas emilianonis | reverse complement strand
CCGAGCGATACCGCAGGCGCGCCGCTTCGGAGATGATCTGGTCGCTGGCCGGGTAGACGTAGTCGGCGAACTGGATTTCCGCCACCGGGCGCAGGCCGTAGGCGCCCATGCCCACCGCCACGCCGACGATGCCGCTTTCGGAGATCGGCGCGTCAAACACCCGCGAGCTGCCGAACTTGTTCTGCAGACCCTCGGTGCAACGGAATACGCCGCCGAAATAGCCGACGTCCTGGCCGAACACCACCACGTTGTCGTCACGCTCAAGCATCACGTCCATGGCCGAGCGCAGGGCCTGGATCATGGTCATGGTGGTGGTGGTCATGGCGGTTTCCAATTCGATGCTGTTGTTGTGATCGTTCATGTCAGACCCCCGACTCTTGACGCTGGCGCTTCAAGTGCTCCGGCATCTCTTTATAGACGTCTTCGAACATGGTCGCGGCGCTTGGAATCTGGCCGCCGGCGAGGGTGCCGTACTGTTCGGCTTCTTTCTGCGCCTTGACCACTTCGGCTTCCAGTTCGGCACTGACCGCCGCGTGTTCCTCTTCGGACCACTGGCCAGTCTTGATCAGGTGCTGCTTGAGGCGCGCAATCGGGTCGCCCAACGGGAAGTGGCTCCAGTCATCGGCGGGACGGTATTTGGAGGGATCATCCGAAGTGGAGTGCGGTCCGGCGCGGTAGGTGACCCATTCGATCAGGGTCGGGCCAAGGTTGCGCCGCGCGCGTTCGGCGGCCCAGGCGGAAGCGGCGTACACCGCGATGAAGTCGTTGCCGTCCACGCGCAGCGAGGCGATGCCGCAACCGACGCCGCGTCCGGCGAAGGTGGTGGCTTCACCGCCAGCGATGGCCTGGAAGGTGGAGATTGCCCACTGGTTGTTGACCACGTTGAGAATCACCGGCGCGCGATAGACGTGGGCGAAGGTGAGGGCGGTGTGGAAGTCCGATTCGGCAGTGGCGCCGTCGCCGATCCAGGCCGAGGCGATCTTGGTATCGCCCTTGATCGCTGAGGCCATGCCCCAGCCCACACCTTGTACGAATTGGGTAGCAAGGTTGCCGGAAATGGTGAAGAAACCGGCGTCTTTCACCGAATACATGATCGGCAACTGCCGGCCCTTGAGCGGATCGCGCTCGTTGGACAGCAGTTGGCAGATCAGGTCCACCAGCGGCACGTCGCGTGCCATCAGGATGCTTTGCTGGCGGTAGGTGGGGAAGCACATGTCGTCGATGTTCAAGGCCAGGGCCTGGGCGCTGCCGATGGCTTCTTCGCCGAGGCTCTGCATATAGAACGACATTTTTTTCTGACGCTGGGCGACCACCATGCGGTTATCGAAGATCCGCGTCTTGAGCATGGCACGCATGCCGCGACGCAGGATCTCGACAGGCACGCCTTCAGCCCAGGGACCGAGGGCTTGGCCCTGGTCGTCGAGCACGCGAATCAGGCCCTTGGCCAGGTCGGCGGTGTCGGCGGGTTCTACGTTGATAGGGGGTTTGCGCACCAGGCCCGCGTCCGTCAGGCGCAGGTAGGTAAAGTCAGTCTTGCAGCCTGGGCGGCCCGAGGGTTCGGGAACGTGCAGGCGCAGCGGTGCATACGGCTGGTTCATGGCTTTCTACGCTCGATCTTGTGAATTTCTTGTAGTGGGCGCGCTAGCTGACCGTCTTCCTCCGGGTAGGAGAAATCTTGTCCTACAACAATCATAGGCGGGGCGTAGAAGAATATTTATCTGTGTTTCATTGCGCTCGGGCTCATTTGCGGATAAAAAAACTGCATAAACATAATAAACAGGTGATTTTGTCTCATGCGCAAACTGGACCGTACCGATATCGGCATTCTCAACGCCCTGCAGGAGAATGCGCGCATCACCAACGCCGACCTCGCCCGCTCGGTCAACCTGTCGCCCACACCGTGCTTCAACCGGGTCAAGGCGATGGAAGAACTGGGCCTGATTCGCGACCAGGTAACCTTGCTCGATGCCGACCTGCTGGGGCTACACGTCAACGTGTTTATCCACGTCAGCCTGGAAAAACAAAACGAACTGGCCTTGCAGCAATTCGAAGGGGCGATTTCCGACCGGCCCGAGGTGATGGAGTGCTACTTGATGGCCGGCGACCCGGACTACCTGATCCGTGTGTTGGTGCCGACGATCCAGTCGCTGGAACGTTTCATGATGGACTTTCTAACCAAAGTTCCAGGCGTTGCCAATATCCGCTCCAGCTTCGCTCTTAAACAAGTGCGCTATAAGACCGCGTTGCCGCTGCCGCCGGATGGCTTGATGGTTTGACCTCGGCTTGGGATAACCCAAGTTATTTTGATAGTTAGCTAGATAACTACCGGCGCTGTTTTTATTTCTTTCTCTAAATAAAAATTTACTTAATCAGTCACGTATTTTTCACATCTAACTCAACACATTAGCACCCAGCAGGCCGTGAAATTCGCGGCCCAGAATAAGGGTGAGCCGCGATGTCCATGAGAGCCTTGAAGTTGAACGTTCGTACCACTCTGTGTTTTGGTGTGGTGTGTCTTCTGCTGTTAGTACAAGGAGCAATGACGCTTATAAAAGTCGATAAGGTTTATTCTTCGACCGTTGAAATCGAAAACAACTGGCTCCCCAGTATTCGCCTGGGCGGTGAGATAGATGTGGCTTTTTACAAACTGCGTCTTGATCTACGTCGTTTTGCCATGGAAGCCACGCGTCAAGACCCCGCTTCGCTTGAGAAGCTCAAAAGTGTTCGCGCGCAAGCGCTCGAAGTTGCCGAGCGCTATGCGCCGTTAGTGTCGAGCCCCGAGGAACAAGCCAAGTACAACGAGGCATTGAGCGGGATAAAGAACTACATCCAGAAAACGGATGAGTTCCTCGCACAAGCCTCCAGCCTTTCCGCCGAGCAGGCGGCCACCTATTTGCGTGAGGTTAACGGACCGATTGCACTTGATGTGCAGCGTGCCATCGGCGAACTGATCGCGTTGAACGCGCGTGGCTCCGCCGAGGCGGTACAGGTCGCGTCCAGCGAGTATCAAGGAGCGCGTTTGTTTACCTGGATCTTGATGGTCGGCTCGTTACTGGTCGCCGTCGTGGTCGCTCGTCTGTTTGCCCGCAGCATCATTAAACCGGTGCACGAATTGTTGGTGTCGACCGGCAAAATTGCCGATGGGGATTTGCGTGTGGCCATTGCCATCAATGGCAATGATGAGCTGACCGAATTGCAACGGTCTACCGCGTCCATGCAGATGAACCTGAAAAGCACCCTGCAGAATATTTCGGAGGCGTCTGGACAACTGGCTTCGGCGGCGGAGGAGATGAGTTCGATCACCCGCGAGTCCAGTGCAGGTATTGAACGCCAAAGCATGGAGACGGATCAGGCGGCCACGGCGGTTAACGAGATGACGGCGGCGGTGGAAGAGGTGGCCAGGAATGCGATCTCGGCTTCCCAATCGACGCAGGATTCCCAGCGTTCGGCCAAAATCGGCCAGGAGCGCGTGACGCAAACCATCGCGTCCATCGAGAAGCTCAGCGCCACGGTGCAGCAGACTGGCGTGGAAGTCGAAGGGTTGGCCAAGCAGGCTCAGGATATTGCGCGGGTGGTCGAGGTGATTCGCTCCATTGCCGAGCAAACCAACCTGCTGGCCTTGAACGCCGCTATTGAAGCCGCCAGGGCCGGGGAACAGGGGCGAGGCTTTGCGGTGGTGGCCGACGAAGTTCGGGCGCTGGCCCACAGGACGCAAACCTCGACCCAGGAAATCGAGCACATGATTGCGAAAATCCAGACCTGCTCCAGCGACGCGGTGTCCTCTATGGCGCTGAACCGCAACGACGCAGTGGACTCGCTGAAAATCGCCCATGAAGCCGGTGTGGCCTTGACGCAAATCACTGAGGCCATTGCAGATATCAATGACCGCAACCTGTTGATCGCCACGGCATCCGAGGAGCAGGCCCACGTTGCCCGCTCGGTGGACCAGAACCTGATCAGCATTCGGGATCTGTCCATCCAGAGTTCTTCCGCCGCTGGGCAAACCTCCATCGCCAGTCATGAGCTTTCCAAGCTGGCGGTCGACCTCAAGCAAATCGTTGCCAAGTTCTCCGTCAGTTGAGTAACGGCATGCGTCCTCAACGTGCGCTCCGCCTGGAGCGCGCTCAGAGCTGATTGAGCGGAATCTTGCGGTACATCACCCCATGCTCTTCGGGCGGCGGCATATGCCCCGCCCGCACATTCACCTGGATCGCCGGCAGCAACAGCGTCGGCATCCCCAGCCCGGCATCGCGCTGGGGGCGTTCAAACTGCCGATAGGGAAGACTTCATCCGGGGCGAACAAGTGGTCGAACTGCGAACCCTCGACGCGATCTTTCGGCATGTTGTTCAGGGCCGGTCGTACACCCTAAGTGCCGGGCCTGTAACCCGGCCCGTCTTACACCGAACTTGCCGGGCACCCGTGGCCCACCCAAAGCACCCGCAAACCAGCGCCAAGGCAGCGTAGGCCGTGGCCTGGCAGCTTTCGATAATCGCCTCCGACATCACGTCCCCGTTGCGGAGCGCACCATGCATAACAATAAGAATCTCCCCCTGCGTCTGTTGCCTGCCTTTCTCGTCGGCCTGGGCCTGAGCCCGTTCGCCAACGCCGAAATCATGCTGTACGACAAAGACGAAACCACCTTCTCCACCGATGGCTACATCAACGCCTTCTACGTCAACAGCAACGTAGACCGCGCCGGTGACCAATACGACCGCCGCCAGGCCCGGGTGAAGATGGGCTTTTTGCCCAACTACCTGGGCTTCAACATGAGCAAGCAGGTCGACGACCTCAAGCTCGGCGCCCGCGCCTCGTTCTGGGTGACCATCAACGACAGCGAAACCAACGGCACCGACACCGCCATCGATGTGCGCCAGTTCTACGGCACGGTGGCCAACCCGGAGTGGGGCGAAGTGCTGATCGGCAAGGACTTCGGCCTCTTCGCCCGTTCCAATATCCTGCTCGATGAATTGCTGGCGGGCTACGGCCAGGTCAGCGACAGCCTCGGCCTGGTCGATGGCGGCGGGGTTTCGTTCGGCAATATCGGCAGCGGCTACCCGTACCCGTTCCCTACCTCGCAGATCACCTACCGCACCCCGGTGATGGACGGCCTGCGTATTGCCGTCGGCATCCTCGACCCGGTCGACACCAACGACAGCAGCCCCCAAGGCAAGGCCTACCAGGAAAACCCGCGCACCGAGAGCGAGATCACCTACCAGTTCGACCTGGGCGGGGCGAAGATCTACAGCTGGCTCAACGGCAGCTACCAGACCTCGGACAACACCGACGCCAATGTCGACAGCGTCACCTCCAAGGGCCTGGGCTACGGCGTGCAGGCGAAAATGGGCGGCCTGTCCCTGACCGGCTCGGGCTTCCAGGCCAAGGGCATCAACCCGTTTTTCACCAACAATGCCGGCGAAGCGACCCTGCGCAATGTCGACAGCAACGGCTACCTGATGCAGGGCTCCTACAAGCTGGGCAAGAACCGCCTGGCGCTGTCGTATGGCAAGACCAAGGACGACGGCAACGGCGTGGTAGGCAGCGGCGCGGATTATGAAACCCGCGGCATTGCGCTGTTTCATGACGTGAACGACAACCTGAAGCTGGTCGCCGAATACAACCAGTTCCAGATCAAGGGGCATGAGACCAGCGCCCAGAATGAAGACACCGACACCTTCGCCGTCGGTGCCGTACTCACCTGGTAGTCATTTGGAATACGGACCCTGTGGGAGGGGGCTTGCCCCCGATGGCGGTGTTTCAGCCACATCATCAGTGACTGATCCACCGCCATCGGGAGCAAGCCCCCTCCCACATTGGATTACCTGCACCCTGAGCGTCTAATCCCATCGAATCCCCCCACCCAGTACCCAAGTAGCATAGGTTCCGCCCCCCCAGCCTTCGTACACTCATGCTTCAGAGCGGAGAGTCGACGATGCACAACCATGAAGGCGTAGTCAGTGCCATGTCCCTGGCCACCGATGCCGAGCAGGCCGCCGAAGAATTGGCCGAGCAACTGCTGCATCCGTACCTGGGCTTTGTGCTATTTTTCTGCTCGGCCACCTACGACCTGCAGGCGCTCGGCCAAGCCCTGCAACGTTGTTTCGGCAATGTGCGCCTCGTCGGTTGCACCAGCGCCGGCGAGATCACGCCCCAAGGCTACGGCCGCAATTGCGTGACGGCGATGGGCTTCAACCACGCGCATTTTTCGATTGCCACCGAACTGATCGACCAGGTGGAACACTTCAGCCTGATCGACGCCCAGCACATGGTCGAACGCCTGGTGGGCGGCTGTCGCAGTAACACCCTGGCGCCGATCAAGGGCAACACCTTTGCCCTGACCTTGCTCGACGGCCTGTCCAGCCGTGAAGAAATGGTGCTCGCGGCCCTCAGCGCGGCGCTCGGCGATATCCCGCATTTCGGCGGCTCGGCCGGCGACGACAATTACCTCACGCACACCCACGTGTATTTCAACGGCGTGTTCCACAGCGGCGCGGCCGTGGTGGTGCTGGTCAATACCTGGCTGGACTTCGAAGTGTTCACCACCCACCACATTCTGCCGCGTGCGGAAAAACTCGTGGTGACCGGCGCCGACAGCCCGTCACGGCGGGTATTCGAGCTCAACGCCGAACCCGCCGCCGAAGAGTATGCGCGGCATATCGGCGTGGCCGTGGCCGACCTCGACCACCGCGTCTTCGCCGCGCACCCACTGGCGGTGCGCATCCACGACCAGTATTACGTCAGGGCGATCCAGCAGGTGCACGACGACCTGAGCCTGAGTTTCTACTGCGCCGTGGAAAACGGCATCGTCCTCACGGTGATGAAACCCGGACCGATCCTGCCGAACCTGCAAACCCTGTTCGACGGCCTGCAATCGCGCCTGGGCGAGCTGCTGTTGACCATTGGCTGCGACTGCTTCCTGCGCCGCCTGGAGCTGGAAGACAGCGGCACCCTCGAGCAGATCGGGAGCTACTTGCGCGACCAGCGGGTGATGGGGTTCAACACCTACGGAGAACAGTTCAATGGCATGCACATCAACCAGACCTTCACCGGCGTCGCCATTGCCCGAGGACGCGCCCCTGGATCGCAATGAACTGTTGGCCGAACTGGCGCGGCTGCGCCTGGACAATCACAAACTGACACGGATCAACGCGGCGCTGATCGAGCGCATCGAGTCCGGGGTGACCCAGGGCAACGACCCCTACACCACGTTCCAGCACTCGGTGGTGCTGGCCGAACAAGTGCGCGAGCGCACCGACGCGCTGAACCAGGCGATGGCCGAACTGCGCGCCAGCAACCACTTGCTGATCAACGCCCGGCTGCGCGCCGAAACCCTGCGCCGTGAACAGGCTGCGGCGCAAAAGGCCCAGGAGAGCGAGCGCTGGATTCGCCTGATCACCGACCATGTGCCGGCCCTGATCGGCTACCTCAATGCCGACCTGGTGTATGAGTTCACCAACAAGGTCTATGAAGAATGGTACTGCTGGCCGCGGGGCATGATGCTCGGCCAGAGCCTGCGCGAAGTCCACAGCGAAGAACACTGTCAGCGCCTGGACGCCTATGTCGCGCAGGCGTTGGCGGGGGAGAGCGTGACCTTCGAATTCGCCGAAACCAACATCAACAACCAGGAGCGCTACATGCTGCGCTCCTACGTGCCCAACCGCCTGGCCAGTGGCGAAGTGGTGGGGATCTTTGTGCTGATCCGCGACATCACCGAGCGCCGGCGCACCGCCGAGGCCTTGCACCAGGCTTATCAAAACCTGGAACTGCGCGTCGCCCAGCGCACCTCGGAGCTGACTTCGCTGAACGACCAGTTGCTGCGCGAAATCGACGAGCGCCGCCGCGTGGAATCGCGCCTGCGCGAAGCCAAGCTCGAAGCCGAGCAGGCCAACCTGTCGAAAACCAAATTCCTTGCCGCCGTCAGCCATGACCTGCTGCAACCGCTGAACGCCGCACGGCTGTTCACTGGCGCCTTGCTCGAACGCCGCGAACCCCAGGCCAATGAAACCCTGGTGCGCAACGTGAGCAACTCCCTGGAAGACGTGGAAAACCTGTTGGGCACCCTGGTCGATATTTCCAAGCTGGATGCCGGGGTGATCAAAGCCGATATCGCCCCGTTCGCCCTCAGCGAGCTGCTCGACAACCTGGCTGTCGAGTTCACCCAACTGGCGCGCAGCGAAGGCCTGGAGTTGCACTTCATCGGCTGTTCGGCGCTGGTGCGCAGCGATATCCAGCTGTTGGCGCGGATTCTGCGCAACCTGCTGAGCAATGCCATTCGCTACACCTATTCGGGGCGCGTGGTGCTGGGCTGTCGACGCCAGCACCAGCGCTTGTCGATCCAGGTCTGGGACAGCGGCATGGGCATCGCCGAGGATCGCCTGGAGGAGATTTTCCAGGAGTTCAAGCGCGGCGATGTGCAGCGGCGCGACCAGGATCGCGGGCTGGGCCTGGGCCTGGCCATCGTGGAAAAAATCGCCGGTATTCTCGGCCACCGCATCACCGTCAAGTCTTGGCCGGGCAAGGGCTCGATGTTCGCGGTGGACGTGCCCTTGAGCGCCACCGCGCCCAAATCGCTGCCCCAGCCGTGCATGAGCGAACCGATGCTGGAACGCCTGCAAGGCGCACGGGTGTGGGTGCTGGATAACGACGCGGCGATCTGCGCGGGAATGCGCACCTTGCTGGAAGGGTGGGGCTGCCGGGTGGTCACCGCGTTGTCGGAACAAGACCTGGCGCGGCAGGTGGACAACTACCACGCCGAGGCTGACCTGCTGATCGCCGATTACCACCTCGACGATGAGCAGAACGGCGTCGACGCCGTGGCCCGCATCAACGCCCGGCGCGCCAGCCCGATCCCGGCGATGATGATCACCGCCAACTACAGCAACGAGCTGAAACTGCAGATCCGCGAACTGGGACACACCTTGATGCACAAGCCGGTGCGGCCGATGAAGCTCAAGACCGCGATGAGCCACCTGCTCGGCAAGTGACCACCGAACGCGCCTCAAACAGAGATCAAATAGCTATTCAAAGATCCAGAGACCAAATGGAGATCCAATGTGGGAGGGGGCTTGCCCCCGATAGCTGACTGTCAGTCACTGCACCTATAACTGATCCACCGCTATCGGGAGCAAGCCCCCTCCCACACAAGCCCCATCCAAGCCCCCTCCCACAAGGGTTCTATGTTGTTTCTGGAAGATCAGCGGCGCAGGTAAGAACCAAAATCAATATCCCCCGCACTCAAAATCGCCTGCACCCGATTATGCACATTCAACTTACGCAAAATCGCCGACACATGGGCCTTCACCGTGGTTTCAGCGATCTCCAGAGTGTAGGCAATCTGCTTGTTCGACTCGCCCTTGGTCATCCGCTCCAACACCAGCAACTGCTTACGGGTCAACGCCTGCAGCAATTCCGGGGCGAAGCCCGGGTTTTCGTTCAGGCGCCGGTGGGTGCCGGGTTTCTGGGTACGGATGATGTCCGGTGGCAGGTACACATTGCCGTTGAGAATCTGCTGGATCGCCTCGGTCATTTGCAGGCGCGGCGACGACTTGGTGATAAAACCGACGGCGCCATAAGTGATGGCCTGCAGCACGATCTGTTTATCTTGCTCGGCGGACACGATCACCACCGGGATGGTCGGCGATTCGTTGCGCAGGTTGATCAGGCCATTGAGGCCGTGCATGCCGGGCATGTTCAGGTCGAGCAGGATCAGGTCGAGGTCGTCGTGTTCCTGGGTCAGCGCCAGGGCGCTCTCCAGGTCGGCGGTCTCCATCACTTCGCTGCCGGGGAAACCGTCGCTGATGACGTTATGCATCGCTTCGCGAAACAGTGGGTGATCATCGGCAATCAGGATTTTGTACATGGCCGTTCACCTTTCTTATTGTGGTTATTCAAATGGCTCGGGTTGGGCGACCGACACCGGCAGCTTCGCCGCTTCCCAGGCATCCAGACCATCGCGATACCAATACACAGAGGTATAGCCCAGGTTGGCGGCACGTTTTACCGCGTTCCAACTCAGCCAGCAATCGGCGCGGCAATAGAACACCAATGGTCGCGCAAGGTTGCCGCCGCTGTAGGCGTACACATGGCGCACGAAATAACTTTGCCACTCCGGTGTGAGATCGCCGTCGCCGGTGTTCGCTAGCCAACGGCTGCCGGGCAGGTTGGCGTGGGGCTGGTCTTCGATGAAGCGGCCTTGCAGCCATTGGCGGCGGTACACATCGATCAGTACCGGGGCCGGGGTCTGGGTCAGCAGGGCTTGCAGGGCAGGGGTGTCGATGATCGTCGCGCCCTGCACGTGATCGGGCGTGGGGCTGCGGTACAGGCTGATGCGATAGCCATCGGCGGAAAATAATGCGGTATCGGCCTGTACGTTGGCGGCAAACAGGCACAGCAGCGCCAACAAGGGCAGTCGGGCAGGCAGCATGGCAGGGCGATCCTTATCGTTATGCGCCCATTACACGTGAGTCCCGAGCCCTTGGGAATGCGACGATAGACATGAAAACCAGTACTAAAGTAGTAGTTTTTGCCGCCTTCAGCCTTTTTTGCGCAACGCCGCATGCTGTGGGTTGAAGGTGAGCACCGCCAACAGTGCGAACAGCACGGTCAAACCCAGGCAAACCGCGAGGGCCAGGCCGGCGAAGCGTTCATACAGGGCAAAACGCACCAACTCCACGGCGTGGGTGAAAGGGTTGATTGCGCACAGCCAATACAGCCACTCGCTGGAGTCGCGCATCTTCCACAACGGGTACAGCGCCGACGACATGAAAAACAGCGGGAAGATCACGAAATTCATCACCCCGGCAAAGTTCTCCAGTTGGCGAATCGCGTTCGACAGCAGCAGGCCCAGGGCGCTCAACATCAAGGCCACCAGCAGCAACGCCGGCAGGGCGATCAACAGCCCCATGGCCGGCGGCTGCACGCCGTAGACCCAGGCAATCGCCAGGAACCCGTACACCTGCAACAGCGAAATCAACGCGGTGGCGAGCAACTTGCTGCAGAGCAAAAACGTGCGCGGCAGCGGGCTGGTCAGCAACACGCGCATGCTGCCCATCTCGCGGTCGTAGACCATCGACAGCGAACCCTGCATGCCGTTGAACAGCAGGATCATGCAGGCAAGCCCCGGGATGATGTAGACCTCGTAGGGGATGTAGGTGTCGTAGGGTTCGATCACCGAGATACCCAGCGCGGCGCGGAACCCGGCGGCGAACACCAGAAGCCACAACAGCGGGCGCACCAGGGCGCTGAGAAACCGCGTGCGCTGCAACACAAAGCGCAGCCACTCGCGCAGCACGATGCCGCGCAAACATTGCCAGTAAGCATTCATGCCGGGGCTCCCGTCGAAGTGGGGCGGGTCAGGCGCGCGAACACGCTGCCGAGGTCGCCGCCCTGTTCCAGGATCAGCGCATCGACTTGCCCGCTGGCCACCAAGCGGCCCTGGTGCAGGATCATCAACGCATCGTCGGGCTGCACTTCATCGAGCAGATGGGTGGTCCACAGCACCGTAATGCCTTGTTCAAGGCACAGGCTGCGCACGTGCTGGTTCAGCGCCAGGCGGCTGGCGGGGTCGAGGCCGACGCTGGCTTCATCCAACAACAGCAAGCTGTTACTCATCGCCCCATCCACATGGGGAAACAACCAGACCCGCGCCGCGCCC
>NZ_JAKNRV010000156.1:0-11740 GCF_023072625.1 Pseudomonas emilianonis | reverse complement strand
CGCCAATGGTCAGCGCGGGCAGGCTCAGGCCGGCGAACCAGAAACCCAGGGCGGCGCCGGGCAGGATGCCGTGGGCGACGGCGTCACCGATCAGGCTCATGCGCCGCAGGATCAGAAACACCCCCAGCGGTGCGGTGCTGCAGGCGAGTACCAGGCCGCCGATCAGGGCGCGGCGCATGAAGATGAAGTCGACAAAGGGCAGCCACAGGTGCGCGGTGAGATGCATCAGGCCACCTGCATGTGCGGTTGCGGTCGGATCAGTTCTTTGCTCGGCCCGAACAGGCAGCCCGTGCTTTTGATCTGCACCACTTGCTGGGTGTGTTGACGCACGGAGGCCAAGTCATGACAGACCACGACTACCGTGCGGCCCTCATCGTGCCAGGCGTGGATGTGTTTCCAGCACAAAGCCTGGCCGTCTTCGTCGAGCGCCGCGTGGGGTTCGTCGAGCAACAGCACCGGCGTGTCGGCCAGGCTCATGCGGGCGAGCAGGGCGCGTTGCAATTCGCCGCCGGACAACGCCATCAACGGGCGCTGTTCCAAGCCGCCCAGGCACCAGTCTTCCAGCACTGCCTGCAAACGCTGGCTGCGTTGCGGCGCACTGAGCTGCGAGCCCCAGAAGCCGGCGGCGACCAGTTCTTGCAGGCTGATCGGGAACTGACGGTCGAGGTGCTGTTGCTGCGGCAGGAACGACAGGCCGCCACGGCGTGGAATGTCCAAGGTGACTTTCCCCACCAGGGGTTTTTGCAGGCCGGCGATGACTTTGAGCAGGCTGCTTTTGCCCGTGCCGTTGGCGCCGATCACACCGGTGAGGCTGCCCGTTTCCAGGCGCAAGTCCAGCGCAGGGGTCAGTGGTTGGCCAGGGGCGCCCCAGCGTAAAGCCGTGCAGGTGATCATGCCGAGTACCTCGTCCAGCGGCTTTCAGCCACGGCATCGTGCGCGTGCAGGCTTTCGGCGTGGATCACTTTGAGGTGGAAGGCCTGGACGGCATCCGAGCGTTTCAAGGCGAGGTTCAAGCGGCGGGCGGCGTCTTCGCAGAACATCAGGTTCTGCCCGTTGGCCAGGGCGAAGGCTTGTTCGTCCGCACGTTTTACCGCGGTTTGCACGGCGGTGCCGAGGGCGGCTTCCGCGGTGTTGATCAAATCGGTCAGTGCCAGGTGCTCGCCACGCAACTGGACGCGCAGTTGCGCGCTGCTGCGCTGGCTGTGGGGCGTGGCGACAATGCCATTGGCGCTGCCGAGCCAGGTCAGCACGTCGGTATGCTGCAACGGCGTGTTGCCGAAGTCTTCGATAAATTGCTGCTGAATCAACTGCCTGGCGAGGGCCGCCGAGCACGGGCAGGTTGAGGAATAAGTAACGTCAATTTTTAGTTCCACGTGGAACATCTGGTTTTCCACACGCGCTTCGATGCTCACCGGGTAGCCTTTCCAGCCGGCCAGTGGACTGACCAATGCCGGGCGTTTGAGCAGCAGATCGGTGTGGATACGCAGGTAGGCGTTATTAGATAAACCTTCATGACTGTCGAGAAAACGCTGCAGTACCTTACGCAGAAGTGCCGGCGTCAATGGCTGCTGGTCGAGCATCTCCAGCGCCAGGTACAGGCGTGACATATGAATGCCACGAGCCGTGCCGTCGTCCAGGCTGACGCCGGCGTCAGCAGTGGCGGCCAGGCGGTGGCCGTCGAGCAAAATGGGCAGGGCGATGCCGCACATGCCCACCCAGTCGAGCGGCAAGGCTTGGCGTGAAGCCTGCGCGGCGATATCCGGCAGAGTCAGCGCATTCATGAGCAGGTCCATCGTTGGCGATAAAAAGACATGTTATATTATAACTATTGAGTCGACGATGAATTTTCTGTTCTGGTCTTTTTTCAGTCATGTCGAGTAAGGACGCTCCTTTATCTGCGGTATTTGTCATGCACAGACGTCAGCTCCTTAACCTGCTCCTGGTCAGCCCGCTGTTCACCTTGCCCTTCACCGCGTCGGCCACACAGATTCGCAACGCCCGCCTGTGGCGCTCGGACGACAAGCTGCGACTGGTGTTCGACCTCAGTGGCCCGGTGAACTACAAGACTTTTTCCCTGACCGCGCCGGAACGCCTGATCATCGACCTGAGCGGCGCCGGGCTCAGTGGCGACTTTTCTCAGTTGGTCTTGAAGAACAGCGGGATCACCTCGATTCGCTCCGGGCACTTCGGCAAGGCGGATACGCGCATCGTGCTGGACCTCGCCACACCGATGCTGCTCACCAGCTTTTTGTTGCCGCCCCAGGATGGGCAAGGGCACCGCCTGGTGCTTGATCTCACCAGCGCCACCCAGGTGCCTCACCCGATAGCGGCCGCACCCAAACCGCCGGTCGACAGGGCGCACCCCAAACGCGACATTATCGTGGTGGTCGATCCCGGCCACGGCGGCAAAGACCCCGGCGCTATTGGTTCCAAGGGCCAGCGCGAGAAAGACGTGGTGCTGTCCATTGCCCAATTGCTGGCCAAACGCTTGAAGCGCGAGAAAGGTTTCGATGTGAAGCTGGTGCGCAACGATGACTTCTTCGTGCCGCTGCGCAAGCGCGTGGAGATTGCCCACAAACACAACGCCGACATGTTTATCTCGGTACATGCGGATGCGGCACCACGGATCACCGCATCGGGGGCTTCGGTGTATGCCTTGTCCGAAGGCGGTGCCACCTCGGCCACGGCGCGTTTCATGGCGCAACGGGAAAACGGCGCCGACCTGCTGGGCGCCACCAGTTTGCTGAACCTCAAGGACAAGGACCCGATGCTGGCCGGGGTGATTCTCGACATGTCGATGAACGCCACCATCGCCTCCAGCCTGCAACTGGGCAGCTCGATCCTGGGTAGCCTGGAAGGCATCACCTCGTTGCATCAGAAGCGCGTGGAACAGGCCGGGTTTGCGGTGCTCAAGTCACCGGACGTGCCGTCGATCCTGGTGGAAACCGGGTTTATCTCCAATGCGCGGGACAGTGCGCGGCTGGTCACGGCGCGGCATCAACAGGCGGTGGCGGAGGGTTTGTTCGTCGGCCTGCAGCGCTACTTCCAGAAGAACCCGCCGGTGAACAGCTACATGGCTTGGGTCCAGGAACAGAAAAACAACCAGGCCTAACAGCCGGTCACGCGGCTGCAGGTGAACTTGGCGCTGGCGCCACCGGAGCTGGAAAACCGGTTGATCGTGGTCCAGCCCACGCGCCGCGTGTAGCCGACCCACGCTTCACCGTCCGAGGCCAAGCCGGTAAAGAACGTCAGTTGCCCGTAACGGCTGTTGGTCTGAGCCCAGTGGCGCTGGCCGATCACTTCGAAACCGCGCAAATACGTGGTGCTGCCGACCGTCGCCACGCTGTAGGCGTTGCCCAGTGGGTCGACGCAAGCCAGCAGGGTGGCGCTGCGCGTGCAGTTCGCCGACAGGCTCGGGACTTGGGCGCAGGCTTCGGCCGTGATGAGCAACAGCAGGCTGCACAGTAGATATTTCATAGGGTTTCTCGACGTAGACAGGTGCCAGCATTGCCCCGTTGGTCATGATGGGCAAGCGGGGGATTGGCTTATTTGTATTGTTATAATATAACATTAAATACAGCCCGGCTTAAGCGGGCGATCTGATGAGAATGACCTGATGCCCAATCGCCTTCCCGTTACCGTGTTGTCCGGCTTTCTCGGCGCCGGTAAAAGTACGCTGCTCAACTATGTCCTGCGCAATCGCGACAACCTGCGGGTGGCGGTGATCGTCAACGACATGAGCGAAATCAATATCGACGGCGGCGCGGTGCAGCGCGACGTCACCCTCAACCGCGCCGAAGAAAAGCTGGTGGAGATGAGCAACGGCTGTATCTGCTGCACCTTGCGCGAAGACCTGCTCGAAGAGGTCGGAAAACTCGCCAGGGAAGGTCGCTTCGATTACCTGTTGATCGAATCCACCGGCATCTCCGAACCGTTGCCCGTGGCCGAAACCTTCACCTTTCGCGATGAAAACGAGCAGAGCCTGGCCGATATCGCGCGCCTGGACACCATGGTCACCGTGGTCGACGGCATGAACTTCCTGCTCGACTACCAGGCCGCCGAAAGCCTCGCGTCACGGGGCGAAACCCTCGGCGAAGACGACGAACGCTCGATCACCGACCTTTTGATCGAGCAGATCGAATTTGCCGACGTCATCTTGATCAGCAAGATCGACCTGATCGGCCGCCACGAGCGTGAGGAACTGATGGCCATCCTCGAACGCCTGAACGCCCAGGCGGAAATCATCCCGATGGTCATGGGCGAAGTGCCGCTGAACAAAATCCTCAACACCGGCCGCTTCGACTTCGACCGCGCCGCCCAGGCCCCCGGCTGGCTGCAGGAACTGCGCGGCGAGCATGTGCCGGAGACCGAAGAGTACGGCATCGCCTCTACGGCTTACCGCGCGCGCCGACCGTTCCATCCGCAGCGCTTTTTCGCGTTTATCGACCGCCCTTGGGTGAACGGCAAACTCCTGCGTTCCAAGGGTTTTTTCTGGCTGGCCAGTAAGCATCAGGACGCCGGCAGTTGGTCCCAGGCCGGCGGCTTGATGCGCCATGGCTTTGCCGGACGTTGGTGGCGCTTTGTGCCGAAAAGCCAGTGGCCGCAGGACGAAGAAAGCGTCGCGGCGATCATGGGCCATTGGCAACCGAGCACTGGCGACTGCCGCCAGGAACTGGTGTTCATCGGGCAGAACATCGACTTCGCGCTGATGCGTGCCGAGTTGGACGCCTGCCTGCTCACCGATGCAGAAATGGCCCAGGGCGTCGACGCATGGCGCTTGCTGGCCGATCCTTTTGGCCCTTGGTATGAAGAGGCTGTCGCCTGATGCTGGCACCGCTCATCCCCCTGCGCCCGCTGATCCGCCAGACTTGCGGCGACACCCCGCTGGCGCTGTCCGAGATCCTTGAAGACGGCGTCAACCTGGCGCTGTGGCAGCGCCAATTGCCGTTGCACATCGCCGAGTTCGGCGCCTTGCTGGTGGCGCTCAACGCGCCGTTGGCCGAGTCGCTGGTCATCGAGTTGGGCAGCGAAGACGCGGTGCCGAACGTGCAGGGTTTAGCGGCAATTTGCTGTGATCTTGACGGTTATGAAGGGTTTATTGCCGATGTGTCGTGGCTGGTCAGCGCGTTTGCCTGCCTGCTCGGCGCCCGGCGTATCGGCGTGCGTTTGCGCTTGCTGGACAAAGCCATGTGCCCGCGCTTTCACGTCGATCATGTGCCGGTGCGGCTGATCACCACGTATGCCGGCATCGGCAGCCAATGGTTGCGCGAAGGCGTGATGGACCGTCGTCAGTTGGGCCAGGCGGATGCCGAGCCCGGCGAGCGTATCGAGCAGATTCACTGCGGCGAAGTGGCGTTGCTCAAGGGCACGAAGTGGCATGGCAACGAAGGGCACGGGCTGATTCACCGTTCGCCGTCGCTTAAAACCGATGAACGACGGTTAATTCTGACGCTGGATTGGCTGGCATAACCGCGTAGGATCAAACGTTCTACACGGCCTGAATGATGCCCTCTATGCTGCAGAACATTCCCACCCATGTGATTGCCGGCCCCTTGGGCGCCGGCAAGACCAGCCTGATCAAACACCTGCTTGCCCAACGCCCGGCCAACGAGCGCTGGGCGGTGTTGATCAACGAATTCGGGCAAATTGGCCTGGATGCGGCCTTACTGACCCAGGCCGACGACGGCATTGCCCTGGGCGAAGTGGCGGGTGGCTGCTTGTGTTGTGTGAATGGTGCACCGTTCCAGGTCGGACTGGGCCGCTTGCTGCGTAAGGCCAAGCCGGACCGCCTGTTTATCGAGCCCTCGGGGCTCGGGCATCCGGTGCAAGTGCTCAAGCAATTGCGCGAGGCGCCATGGCAGGAGGTGCTGGCGGTTCAGCCTTGCGTGCTGGTGCTGGATGCGCAAGCCCTGGCGGCGGGCAAACCCTTGCCTGACGCACAGCGCGAAGCACTTGCCAGCGCCGGACTGTTGGTCCTGAACAAGGATGAGGCGCTGGACGCCGCACAGCGCAAGGCGATCGAACGGCAGTTACCCGAGGTTGCGTTTTACTGGACGCGTCAGGCGCAATTGCCGTTGCAACGCTTGCCAGGCCTGAATGCGCGGGCTGTAGCGGCTGTGGATAACTTCGTGGCGCCCGAAGGCTTGGCGCAAATGCCCGCTGTGTGGAGCGATCCCACACTGCCGATCTGCTTGAGTCAGGCCCAGGAGGGCGGATGGAGCATTGGTTGGCGCTGGCATCCGAGCCAGTCATTCGATCGCCGGCGCCTGGCGCAATGGCTGGCAAGCCTTGATTGGCGCCGCGCCAAACTGGTTATCCACAGCAGCGATGGCTGGATCTCCGGCAACGCTGTGGATAACAGCCCACTCGTCTGGCAACCCAGCGAATGGCGGCGTGATTCGCGTATCGAATTGATTTTCAGCGCGCCACAGGACGTGGCCGCGCTACAGCAGGCGCTGGCAGCCTGCCGTCATTGACGATTCTTGGCGTGGTCCTGGCGCCACTGGCTGAGTTCGATCACGTCGGCGCTGGGCAGCGGCGTCTTGATCTCGAACGGGTAGGGCGCCAGTTCGATCTGTGCGCTGTGGGCGCCGAACTGGGTGATGGTCCCAGGGTGGCGGGTTTCGCCGGTCACGGTGAATTCGAAATTGTAGATGCGCGCCAGGCGCCGCCGCCCGTTGGCATCCTTCACAAAACCGATGCGTTTCAATGCCACGGCACCGTCGAGCAGCTCGATATCGAGCTTGGCGCAATGCTGCTTGACCCGTGCCAGCGCACGCTCGCGTAGGCCGTGGTTGTGCCATACCCAGGCGGCGCCGGTCGCCAGCAGCATCAACACGAAGATGTTTCCCAGGGTCAGCATGCGAAAAACTCCAACAAAGTGAGAGCAGCTTAACTGTGTCGTCGGTCTGTCGTACAGGCTGCGTTTGGTCGCATACTGCGCGACCAGAATTTCAATGGTTTTACGGAAATCTCCCGCATGAAACGCACACCTCATCTGCTTGCGATCCAGTCTCATGTGGTCTTTGGCCACGCCGGAAACAGCGCCGCCGTGTTCCCCATGCAGCGGGTCGGGGTGAACGTGTGGCCGCTCAACACGGTGCAATTTTCCAACCACACCCAGTATGGCCAGTGGGCGGGTGAAGTGTTAGCGCCGCAGCAGATTCCAGCGCTGGTGGAAGGTATTGCGGCCATCGGTGAATTGGGCAATTGCGACGCCATACTCTCCGGCTACCTGGGCAGCGCGGCCCAAGGTCGGGCGATCCTCACTGGCGTGGCGCGGATCAAAGCGATCAATCCCAAGGCCCTGTACCTGTGCGACCCGGTGATGGGCCATCCGGAAAAAGGCTGCATCGTGCCGCAGGAAGTCAGTGATTTTCTGCTCGACGAAGCCGCCGCCATGGCCGACTTCCTGTGCCCCAACCAGTTGGAACTGGACAGCTTCGCCGGACGCAAGCCGCAATCGCTGTTCGACTGCCTGGGCATGGCCAAAGCCTTGCTGGCACGCGGGCCCAAGGCCGTGCTGGTCAAGCACCTGGATTACCCGGGTAAGTTGCCGGATGGCTTTGAAATGCTGCTGGTGACGGCCGACGGTTGCTGGCACCTGCGTCGGCCGCTGCTGGCGTTTCCCCGGCAGCCGGTGGGCGTGGGCGACCTGACGTCGGGGTTGTTCCTGGCGCGGGTGTTGTTGGGCGACAGCCTGCTGGCTGCTTTCGAGTTCACCGCAGCGGCGGTGCATGAAGTGCTGTTGGAAACCCAGGCCTGCGCCAGCTATGAACTGGAGCTGGTACGTGCCCAGGATCGTATTGCCCATCCCCGTGTGCGCTTCGAAGCCACGCCGATCGACCTGTAATTACACAAAACCCAATGTGCGAGGGAGCAAGCCCCCTCCCACAGGTTGATTGGGTTGACAGTCCGGAACTTACAGCGCGTCGGCTTTGATTTCCTGGTAGCGCTTTTCCAGCTCCTGGCGAATCTGCCGGCGTTGCTGCGCCTGCGCAAACCGGCGGCGGTCTTCGCTGTTGTGCGGTTGCAGTTGCGGCACGGCGGCGGGTTTGCGCTGGTCGTCCACGGCCACCATGGTGAAGAAGCAGCTGTTGGTATGGCGCACGGAGCGCTCGCGGATGTTCTCGGTCACCACCTTGATGCCCACCTCCATTGAGGTGTGGCCGGTGTAGTTGACCGATGCGAGGAAGGTCACCAGCTCGCCGACGTGGATCGGTTCGCGAAAAATCACCTGGTCCACCGACAATGTCACCACGTAACGCCCGGCGTAACGGCTCGCGCAGGCGTAGGCCACTTCGTCGAGGTATTTGAGCAGGGTGCCGCCGTGGACATTGCCGGAAAAGTTGGCCATATCAGGGGTCATCAATACCGTCATCGACAGTTGGGCGTTTCCGGGTTCCATAGCTCACTCACGGGTTAGGCATTGGTTGGGGTGGCACCTCTGCGGGTGCTGGGGTCTTTGCAGCGCCCTCCCTTACGGGACGCCGGTGGGCGGCTTGCCGTCACGCCTGCAGCGATCTGTTTCCATATATTGCACCGGCTTTGCGGCGGAAGTGGTGGTGTTAACCTTCAAAAGTCCTTCTCAGGGCATTTCTTACGATAAAGGCAGACTTTTCCTTCCGGCTTTTGCGAAGTTTCAAAGGCGCGGGGGACGTGGGAAAAGCGCCAGTACCCTCAAGGAGCCCCTCGCCATGCACGCCATCAGCTTTATTCAGGATCTGGCTGTGATCATGTTGGTGGCCGGGGTCGTGACTATCCTGTTTCATCGCCTCAAGCAGCCGGTGGTGCTCGGTTACATCGTCGCCGGCTTCATCATCGGCCCCCACACCCCGCCGTTCGGCCTGATCCACGATGAAGACACGATCAAGACCCTCGCCGAGCTGGGGGTGATCTTCCTGATGTTCTGCCTGGGCCTGGAGTTCAGCCTGCGCAAGCTGTTCAAGGTGGGCGCCACGGCGTTTATCGCGGCCTTCCTGGAAATCGTCCTGATGATCTGGATCGGCTACGAGATCGGCCGTTGGTTCGACTGGAACACCATGGACGCGCTGTTCCTCGGCGCGATCCTGGCGATCTCCTCGACCACCATCATCGTCAAGGCGCTCAACGACCTGAAGCTGAAAGACCAGCGCTTCGCCCAACTGATTTTCGGCGTGTTGATCGTCGAGGACATCCTCGGCATCGGCATCATTGCCTTGCTGTCGAGCATCGCTGTCAGTGGCACGGTCAGCTCCGGCGAGGTGTTCTCCACGGTCGGCAAGCTCTCGCTGTTCATGATCGTCGCGCTGGTCATCGGGATTTTGCTGGTGCCGCGCTTGCTGGCCTACGTGGCCAAGTTCGACAGTAATGAAATGCTGCTGATCACCGTGCTGGGCCTGTGTTTCGGCTTTTGCCTGCTGGTGGTCAAGCTGGAATACAGCATGGTGCTGGGGGCGTTCCTGATCGGCGCGATCATGGCCGAATCGCGCCAGTTGATTAAAATTGAGCGCCTGATCGAACCGGTTCGCGACATGTTCAGCGCGATCTTCTTTGTCGCCATTGGCTTGATGATCGACCCGCAGATCCTGATGCAATACGCCTGGCCGATCGCGGTGATCAGCGTGGCCGTGGTGCTGGGCAAGATGTTGTCCTGCGGCCTGGGGGCATTTATCGCCGGCAACGACGGGCGCACATCGCTGCGCGTAGGGATGGGGCTGTCACAGATTGGTGAGTTTTCCTTCATCATCGCCGCGCTGGGGATGACCTTGCAGGTGACCAGTGACTTCCTCTATCCGGTCGCAGTGGCGGTGTCGGCGATCACCACGTTGCTCACCCCCTACCTGATTCGCGGCGCCGACCCGTTGTCGTTGAAGATTGCCGCCGTGATGCCTAAGCGCATGAGCCGGGTGTTCGGCATGTACGGCGAATGGCTGCGCAGTATTCAGCCCCAAGGCGAAGGGGCGCTGCTGGCGTCGATGATCCGCAAAATCGTGCTGCAAGTGGGGGTGAACCTGGCGTTGGTGGTGGCGATCTTCTTTACCGGCAGCTACTTCGCGCTGCGTATCGGCGGGTATCTGGAGGGCTGGATCAGCGATCCGAGCTGGCAGAAGGCGTTGATCTGGGGCGCGGCGTTGCTGTTGTCGCTGCCGTTCCTGATTGCGGCGTACCGCAAGCTCAAGGCACTGTCGATGCTGCTGGCGGAGATGAGCGTCAAGCCGGAAATGGCCGGGCGGCATACCCAGCGCGTGCGTCGGGTGATCGCCGAAGTGATTCCGATTTTGTCGCTGCTGGTGATCTTCCTGCTATTGGCCGCCTTGTCGGCCAGCATTCTGCCGACCAACAAGTTGCTGGTGCTGATCGCCGTGGTCGCGGCGGCGGTGGCGGCGGTGCTCTGGCGGTGGTTCATCCGCGTGCATACGCGGATGCAGGTCGCCTTGCTGGAGACCCTGGATAACCACAAGGATTGAGGGGTTAGACGGGGGGCTGCTTCGCAGCCCAGCGCGAGCAAGCTCGCTCGCCACAACAAGTTCGCAGTGCGGGGATCAGCTTTCCAGCCAGACGTCCCGTGCCCAGTGCCACACCGATTCCCAGGTTTCTTCGGTGACGAGTTCTTCTTCGCCGGACCACAGCACCACGGTGCCGTCCTCTTCCACGCAGTAGTAGTCGTCGCCGTCCTGGCAGATCGGGATCAGTTCGCGTGGCACGCCAATGTCCCAGGCCGTGGCGGCAACTTCCGGCAAGTAGGTGTGGGAGCCGGGATCGGTGATGGTCACCGGTTCCAGGCTGCCATAGACCACATCGCTGACGGTCAGCAGGAATTCCTTGAAGACGAACGGAATATTGATGAACAGCTCTTCTTCAATTTCCACCAACTGGTCTTCATCAGGCAGTTCCAGAGGAACCGGAACCGGTTCGTTGGCTTCACGCAATTGTTCGATAACTTCTTCCACGGCCGGGATCCTCTTGCTAGATGGCGCGGTTTATAGGGGCGTTTTATACAGTAGCTCGCTATAAGTGCAACCGTGAAATAGAAAACCCCGGAACATGTCCGGGGTTTTGCTTACGGCTTGCTCAAGCGCGGGCATCAGCCGTTCTGGCGGATACCGGCGACCAGCCAAGGCTGGTTCTCGCCTTGAGGACGTTCCATGTTCCAGCTTTCGCTGAACACTTCGCCCTGGTCGAAACGCGAGGTTTTCGACACGCCGCTGAACGTCAGGGTGGCGATGGTCTTGTCGGCGCGATCATCCACACCTTCCAGCTGTACGCGCAGGTCGTCGATGTAGGTCGACTGGAACGCATCGCCCAGGTCGGCACGTTCGCGCTTGAGGAACTCCAGCAGTTGCGGGGTCACGAACTCGGCGATCTTGTCCATTTCGTTGGCGTCCCAGTGCTGCTGCAGGGACTGGAAGTGGCTGCGGGCCGCTTCGACGAAACGTTCTTCGTTGAACCAGGCCGGTGCATTGATCACCGGACGGGCGGCGGCAGGCGCTGCCGAACCACCGAAGATCGAACCTGCGGCTGGCTTCTGCTCGAACACTTCACGCTGCATCGGCGCGCCGGCTGGAGCCATGTGCTCCTGCTGCTTGCGACGACGGGCAGCGATAAAACGGAAGATCAGGAAGGCGATGACCGCCATGATCAGGATGTCGAAGATCTGCATGCCCTGGAAGCCGCCGCCCATGAACATGGAGGCGAGCAAGCCACCGGCGGCGATACCGGCCAGCGGGCCTAACCAGCGCGAAGCACCGCCGGCCTTGGC
>NZ_JAKNRV010000155.1:0-11761 GCF_023072625.1 Pseudomonas emilianonis | reverse complement strand
GGCGATGCACAGCGAGATTCGTCACGCCGTTGAGGTGCAGGAAAACCTCGGCCTGGACGTGCTGGTGCATGGTGAAGCCGAGCGTAATGACATGGTCGAATACATTGCCGCCGCGAGCCCCATGAGCGCTGATAAACCGGAAAACGACCAGCACATGCCGCTGGTCTCGCACCTCACCGAGCTGCGTACCCGCCTGCTGCGTTGCGTGGCGGCGATCTTCGTAATTTTTGCCGGGCTGTTCGCCTTTACCCAGCAGATCTACACCTTCGTCTCCACGCCACTGCGCCATTACCTGCCAGCGGGCGCGACGATGATCGCCACCGACGTATCGTCGCCGTTCCTCACGCCGTTGAAGCTGACGATGATGGTCTCGCTGTTCCTCGCGATCCCGGTGATCCTGCACCAGATCTGGGGTTTTATCGCCCCCGGCCTGTACAAGCATGAGAAGCGCATCGCGGTGCCCTTGCTGGTGTCGAGTATCCTGCTGTTCTACACCGGCATGGCGTTCGCTTACTTCCTGGTGTTCCCGCTGATCTTCAAGTTCTTCGCCGCCGCCACCCCGGCCGGCGTGGAGATGATGACCGACATCACCAGCTACCTCGACTTCGTGATGACGCTGTTCTTCGCCTTCGGCGTAGCCTTCGAAATCCCGGTGGCCGTGGTGTTGCTGGTGTGGATCGGCGTGGTCAACGTGCAATACCTGAAGAAGGTCCGCCCCTACGTGATCATCGGCTGCTTCGTGGTCGGCATGATCCTGACCCCGCCGGACATTTTCTCCCAGACATTGCTGGCAGTGCCGATGTGGATGCTGTTCGAGATCGGCATCCTGTTCAGCAGCCTGATCACCAAGCGTGGCGAACACCCCGACGACCAAGCCGCCGACGACAACGACCAGCCGCCAGCGACCCAGCCGTGAACCTGCTGCTGCTTGAAGAGGCCGACTTTATCGCGGCCGACAGGGTGGTCCTGCGTGACCGGCGCCTGGTGCATATGCAGGACGTCCACCGCGCGACGGTGGGCGACAACCTGCGGGTCGGGCGCATCGGCGGGCTGATGGGCAATGCACAATTGCTGCGCCTGGAAGCCCACGAAGCCGAGCTGCAAGTGGCCTTCGACCTACCGCCGCCGGCCAAACTGCCGCTGACCCTGTTGCTGGCCCTGCCCCGCCCGAAAATGCTCCGCCGGGTGCTGCAAACCGTCGCCGCCATGGGCGTGCCGAAGGTAGTGCTGCTCAACAGCTACCGCGTGGAAAAGAGCTTCTGGCAAACCCCCTTCCTGGAGCCCGAGGCGATTCGCGAGCAATTGATCCTCGGCCTGGAGCAGGCGCGGGACACGGTGCTGCCCGAGATCATCATCGAAAAACGCTTCAAGCCCTTCGTCGAAGACCGCCTGCCCGCTCTGACCGCAGGCACCCTTGGCCTGATCGGCCATCCCGGCGATTACCCATCCTGCCCGCGCGGGCTGGATGAGCCGGTGACCTTGGCTATCGGCCCGGAAGGCGGCTGGATTCCCTACGAGGTCGACCTGCTGACCAAGGCCGGCTTGCAACCGGTGCAACTGGGCGCACGCATCCTGCGGGTTGAGACCGCCGTCACCGCCCTGCTCGCCCGGCTGTTCTAACCGCCCTACTCCTACAGAATCGTTCTGTACTGCCGATAACCTTCGAATAAGTTCAAGCCTTGTTCCGCAGGAGTTCGCAGCATGTATCGTTGGTTAGCCGAAAAGTTGGGGAATGTCAGCGTCAACCACAAGCTGGGCGTAGGCTTTGGCCTGGTGTTGCTCCTTACCTTGTTGATCACCTTCACCGGCTGGACCGGCCTGGGCGATGTGAGCAGCCGTGGCGACAAACTGGGGTATATCTCCAGCCTCAATGTCTTGACCAAAGACCTGCGTATCGCCCGCCTGGACTATGAAATGCGCCATGGCGAACAAGGCACGGCAGCCGTCAGCGACCTGCTGAACCGGCTGGACAGCGGCATGAAGACCGCCCGCACGCTGATCGAAAATCCCACGGACATCGCCCTGATCGATGAGCAATTGGCCGCCGTGGACCAATACAAGCGCGCATTCAGCGATATGGCGCAAGCCGGCGCCAACCGCGAAGATGCGCGCAGCAAGCTGGGCAATACCGCCGACAATGCCGTGCTCAAGGTGAATGAAGTCGAGAAGTCCCTGCTGCAAGGCGACAGCGTCACCCAGTTCAATAGCGTGGTCGACCTGAGCAAGCTGATCCAGCAAGCGCGCTTCCAGGTTCGCGGCTACACCTACAGCGGCAAGGTCGAGGCTGAGCAACCTGCGCTCGACGCCATCGACAACGCCCTGAAGAAGATCACTGAACTGCAAGGCGCATTGCCGGCGCAATACCAGGCGGACCTGCAACAGGCCAGTGTCTCGCTGCAAGCCTATCGCGCCGCTGTCAGCCAGTTCCGCGACTCCCAGGTCGCCACCGCCCTCGCACTCAAAACCATGAGCGCACAAGGCGATATCCTGCTGAGCCGCAGCGATAAACTCACGCTTTCCCAGACCGCAGTGCGCGACACCGATGCCGCCCAGGCCAGGTACCTGCTGCTGCTCGCCACCGTACTGGCATTGATCTTTGGCCTGGTGGCCGCCTGGGCGATCACGCGCCAGATCGTCATCCCGCTGAATCAGACCCTCAAGGTGGCCGAGCGCGTTGCTTCGGGCGACCTGAGCCACGACCTGACATCCACACGCCAGGACGAACTGGGCCAACTGCAACGCGCCATGCAAAGCATGACCGTGGGCCTGCGCGAACTGATCGGCGGCATCAGCGACGGCGTCACCCAGATCGCCAGCGCCGCCGAACAATTGTCGTCGGTCACCGAGCAGACCAGCGCCGGGGTCAACAATCAGAAAATCGAGACCGACCAGGTCGCCACCGCCATGAATGAAATGGCCGCGACCGTGCAGGAAGTTGCGCGCAACGCCGAGGAAGCCTCCGAAGCCGCCTTGGTGGCGGACCAGCAGGCCCGCGAAGGCGACAAGGTGGTCGGTGAAGCCATCGCCCAGATCGAACGCCTGGCCACTGAGGTCGGCAACTCCACCGAGGCCATGAGCCATCTCAAGCGCGAAAGCGACAAGATCGGCAGCGTGCTCGACGTGATCAAGTCGGTGGCCCAGCAAACCAACCTGCTGGCGCTTAACGCTGCGATTGAAGCGGCACGAGCCGGTGAAGCCGGGCGTGGCTTCGCGGTGGTGGCCGATGAAGTGCGCAGCCTGGCTCAACGCACGCAAAAATCCACGGAAGAGATCGAAGAACTGATCGTCGGCCTGCAAGCTGGCACCCAGCAGGTGGCAACCATCATGGACAACAGCCGCGGGCTGACCGACAGCAGCGTCGAGTTGACTCGCCGCGCCGGCAGCGCCCTGGAAAACATCACTCGCACCGTGTCGACCATTCAGGCGATGAACTCGCAGATTGCCACCGCCGCCGAGCAACAAAGCGCCGTGGCCGAAGAGATCAACCGCAGCATATTGAACGTGCGCGATGTGTCGGAGCAAACGTCCTCGGCCAGTGAAGAGACCGCCGCCTCCAGCGCTGAACTGGCGCGCCTGGGCATCTACCTGCAAACCCTGGTCGGGCGCTTTCGCATCTGACCGGCGCTGGGCGGCGAGCCATCCGGGGCGCCGCACTTCAGCAACTTGTGAAACTTCCTACGCACTTATCAGCCCGCCCTCACCCCAAATCGATTTAGCGTTTGCATTGTTGCGCAGCGCTTTTTCAGATTTGGAGGTTCACCATGTTTCCTCGGCTGACCCACTTGCTGGTCAACGCCAGCGTCCGACTCAAACTCGCCCTGGGCTTTGGCCAGGTGCTGATCCTCAGTTTCATCATTGCCATGACCGGCTGGCAGGCCTTGAATGCCGCCCTGTTCCGCTCCAGCAACCTGACGGTGCTGGGCCAACTGGCTGCCGACGCCGAGGCGATGCGCGCCGACCGCATCGTTTACCGAACCCTCACGGACACCGCCAGCCTGGGCAAAATGAGGCAGCAGATCGAAAAAATCGACCAGCATCTCGACTACCTGTCACGGCACGTCATTGATCCGACCGACCTGCAGCGCCTCAAAGAAGCGGAGCGGCTCGTGGCCAGCTTCAAAGCGGCGCTATTGGAATTGCCACCCTTGATCGAACAGCGGGAAAACACCCGGCCGCCGCTGCATAAGATCGCCCTGCAAGCCAGCGACACCCTCGCGCAACTGGCCAGCGAACTGCCTGACCAGCAAGACCAGCAAGCCCTCGATGCCATCGAGAGCCTGCGCCAAGCCATGGAACAGGCCGAAGATCGCGCACAGAGCCCCGCCTGGGCCGCCGAATCGCTGCAAGCCTACGCCGAAGCGGTGGCCAAGACCCTCGACGCCCTGGATATCGCTCAAGCCGCGGTCACAAGCCTGCCCGTCGACTCTGTCGTGCTCACGACGGATCTGGCCACCTATCGCACCCTGCTGATCAAACTCAAGGAGACCCAAGTCACGACCGAAACCGCGCAGAACCGGTTTGAACAGCAACTCAACCAGTTGCTCGAACAAAGCGACCTGGTGAGCCAGGGCCAGGTCCTCAAACGCGACCGGGAAGCGGAGCACACCCGAACACTGCTGGTCAGCGTCACGCTTGCCGCTCTGCTGCTCGGCGCCCTGGCCGCCTGGTGGATCGCCCGGCAGATCACCCTGCCGTTGCGTGAAGCCTTGGCCGCCGCCAACCGCATCGCAGCGGGCGATTTAAGCGAAAAACCCGCCGTGGAGCGCCGTGATGAACTGGGCCAGTTGCAGCAGAGCATCGGGCAGATGACCCGCAACCTGCGCGGCCTGATCCGCGGTATTGGCGACAGCGCCCGGCAAATCGCCAGTGCGGCCACGCAGTTGTCGGCCGTCACCGAACAGACCCGCGCCGGCGTCAACAATCAAAAGGACGAAACCGATCAGGTCGCCACGGCAATGAATGAAATGCTCGCCACCGCCCAGGAGGTCGCGCGGCATGCCGAACAAGCGTCGATCGCGGCGGGTGAAGCCGACCAACAGACCCGCGTCGGCGACAAGGTGGTTGCACAGGCCGTTGAGCAAATCGGCCACCTGGCCAGTGAAATGGCCCTCTCCAGCCGAGCAATGCTGGCGTTGCAGCAAGAGAGCCAAAAGATCGGCAGCGTGCTGGACGTGATCAAATCAGTGTCCCAGCAGACCAACCTGCTGGCGTTGAACGCCGCCATCGAAGCCGCGCGCGCGGGCAGTGCCGGAGAAGGCTTTGCGGTGGTCGCCGATGAAGTGCGCAGCCTGGCCCGGCGCACCCAGGCGTCGGCCGAGGAAATTGAAGAACTGATCCTCAGCCTGCACTCCGGCACCCAACAGGTGGCGGACATCATGGACAGCAGTCGCAGCCTGACGGACAACAGCGTCGGCTTGACCCGCGACGCCGGCGACGCCCTGGCGGCAATTGCCCGCACGGTGTCGGTCATCCAGGAAATGAACCCGCAGATTGCCGCCGCCGCCGAGGAACAAAGCGCGGTGGCCGAGGAGATCAATCGCAGTGTCTTGAAGGTGCGCGATGTGTCCGAGCAAACCGCCGCCGCCAGTGAAGAAACGGCGGCAGCGAGCGCTCAGTTGACCCAGTTGAGCCTGGACCTACAGACGCTTGTCAGCAGGTTCCGACTTTAACCTTCATCGCGTGAGCGTGATTACAGCACCTGGCGCAGGAAGGCCTGAGCCCGCGGGTCTTTCGGCGCATCGAAGAACTCGGCCGGGGACGCGTCTTCAAGCAGCTTGCCATGGTCGAAGAACAGCACTCGGTCCGCCACTTCACGGGCAAAGCCCATTTCGTGGGTGACACAGACCATGGTCATGCCTTCCAGGGCCAGGGTTTTCATGACGTCGAGCACTTCGCCGACCATTTCCGGGTCGAGGGCCGAGGTGGGCTCGTCGAACAGCATCACCTTGGGTTCCATCGCCAGCGCACGGGCAATCGCCACCCGTTGCTGCTGGCCGCCGGACAGCCGCGAGGGGAACTCGTTGGCCTTTTGCGCAATGCCGACCTTTTCCAGCAACGCCAGGGCCTTGGCTTCACGCTCTTTCTTGCCACGCTTGCGCACGACTTTTTGCGCCAGGCACAGGTTCTCCAGCACGGTCATGTGGGGGAACAGGTTGAAGTGCTGGAACACCATGCCGACTTCGCGGCGGTAGGCGTTCACGTCGGTTTTCGGATCAGCCAGTTGCAGGCCGTCGATGCTCACCGAACCCGAATCGAACTCTTCCAGGCCATTGAGGCAGCGCAGGAAGGTCGACTTGCCCGAGCCAGACGGGCCGATCACCACCAGCACTTCGCCCTTGGCGACCTGGGTGGTGACGTGGTCCACCGCGCGCACCACCTGGCCACGGGTGTCGAAGACTTTTACCAGATCGCGGACTTCAATCACTTTGCGCGAGCCTCCGCTCAAGCCGGCTGGCCATTTTCGACAGCGGCAGGTTGATCAACAGGTACAGGCCTGCCACGCAGAACAGGATTTCAAACGGCGAAAACGAGGTGGTGATGACTTCGCGGCCGCTCTTGAGCAGCTCGGTAATCGCGATCACCGATACCAGCGAAGTGTCTTTCACCAGGCTGATAAATTGCCCGGCCAGGGGCGGTAGCACGCGTTTGAGCGCCTGCGGCAGCACCACATGGCGCATCGACTGGCTGGCACTCAAGCCCAGCGAGCGCGCGGCTTCGTTCTGGCCTCGGGTGATCGACTGCACACCGCCTCGGACGATTTCCGCCACATAGGCCCCGGTGAACAGCGACAGCGCAGCGATCGCGGCAAACTCCCGGGACAGGTTGAGCACCGTACCGATAAAGAAATAGAAAATGAAGATCTGCACCAATAGCGGGGTGCCGCGCACCAGTTCGACGTAGATCGTCGACAGATCGCGCAAGGTCGGGTTGCTGGACAGCCGGCACAAACCCGTCGCCAGGCCGATCGCCAAGCCCAATACCCCGGACACCACGGACAGCCACAAGGTAGTCCACAAGCCCCACATCAATGGTCCCAGCGCCCACTGCCGGGTCACGCCCACTACATCGCCTTCCGCCACGTCATCGCCACGTGCCACTTGCAGGCTGTTGTCGGCCACGGTGAGTTTTTGCTCGGTGCCCGCGTCGTTGCGCAGAGTGACTTCGGCCACATCGCCTTTGCGCACCAACTCGACAACGGTGGACACATCCGCCGCGCGCTGGGACGTTTCAGCCTGATAGGCGAAATATTGCGGCACGCGGTTCCAGCGCCATTCGTAGGACATCAGCGACGTGGCGTAGTACAAGGCGCCAGCCAGGCCGACCAGCACGACCACGGTCAGCAGGTGCCAGGGCCATTGGGCTTTTTTCTGTTTCATTTCAGGTTCCGGAATGTGTGTCGCCTGTCATACCGCCATCGCGAGCAAGCCCGCTCCCACATGTCGACCGCATTCTCATGCTGGAACTCGGTCGAGTGTGGGAGCGGGCTTGCTCGCGATAGGCGCGACTCGGTATTCAGCCAGCCTTATTCCATGTCCTTGAGCCACTCGGAGCTCTTGAACCACTTGTCATGGATGCGATCGTAGGTGCCGTCGTTCCTGATCTGGTGCAGGAAGTTGTTGATGTAGTTGATGCTGTCGTAATCGCCTTTCTTCAGACCGAAGGCCAACGGCTCGAAGGTGAAGGGTTCTTCAAGGAACACCAGCTTGCCGTTACCGACTTTCTTCTCGGCGACGACGTTGTACGGCGCGTCATACACAAAGGCATCGGCCTTGCCGTTGACCACGTCCAGCACGCCTTCCTGTTCGTTGTCGTAGCCGTGGTACTTGGCCTTGGAGATCAGCTTTTTGGCAACCATCTCGCCGGTGGTGCCGAGCTTGGAGGTCAGGCGGTATTTCTCGTCGTTCAGGTCTTTGTAGGACTTGATGGTGCCTTCCAGGTCCTTGCGAATCAGCAGGGTCTGGCCAACCACGATGAAGGGTTCGCTGAAGTTCAGGCGCAGGTTGCGTTCCTGGGTCAGGGTCATGCCGCTGCCGATCATGTCGAACTTGCCGGTGAGAAAGGCCGGGATAATGCCGTCGTAGCCGGTGGACACCAGCTCCAGCTTGACGCCCATGGACTTGGCCATGGCCTTGAGGATGTCGACTTCGAAGCCGATGATTTCACCGCGCTTGTCGGTCATTTCGAACGGCATGTAGGTCGGGTCCATGCCGACTTTCAGCGTGCCGCGCTTGACCGCATCGTCGATGGCACCGGCCTGGGCCGCATTGGCCGCGACCAGCGCGGTGACGCCGAGCAGCAGCATCGAAAGATACTTTTTCATCATCAAGTCCCCTGAACGATTCTTATAAGGTCGGCGCGCAAAAGGGCTGCACCATTTCGGGGTGCGATCCTAACCCACTCGCTGCCCGGCACAAAGGTTTCACGGGTAATTGTTGTCGAGGTATGTCGGAATAACCCTACAACGCCACGCAGAAGCGCAGGGATAGACACCTTATCGCCCGGCTCAGGCAATGGGTTGATGTGTAAGCACTTATGACTTTCAGTCGACCTCCGCCATCCAGTCGGTGTCCTTGAACCACTTGTCGTACAGCCGATCGTAGGTACCGTCCTGCGCCACTTGGTTGAGGAAATGGTTGATCCAGTTCAGGCTGTCGTAATCGCCCTTTTTCAGGCCGAACGCCAGGGGCTCGTAGGTGAAGGGTTGCTCCAGCACCAGCAATGCCTGGTTTTCCGGCCGAGTCATCGCGATCAGGTTGTAGGGCGCGTCATGGATAAACGCATCGGCCGCACCGATCACCACCTGACGCACCCCTTCCTCCGGCGTCGCGAAACTGCTTAGCCGAGCAGCCCCGAGGAATCGTTGCGCCGCAGCCTCTGCGGTAGTGCCTTCAGTGGTGGCGATGCGGTAGCCGGCGTCGTCCAGGTCCTCGATGCTGGCAACCTTGCCGGCGAGGCGGGGATGCAGCAACACCGTTTGGCCGACCACGATAAAGGAGTCGCTGAAATTCAGCTTGAGGTTGCGCTCCTGCGTGACCGTCATACCGCTGCCAATCAGATCAAACTTCCTCGCCATCAGCCCCGAAAGCAACTCGGTGTACGGCACCGCCACCAGCTCAAGCTCTACCCCCAGGGCTCGGCTCATCGCCTGGAGCAAATCGATTTCAAAACCGACGATACGCCCCTGTTTATCGGTCATCTCGAACGGCACGTAGGTGGGCGTGGTGCCCACTTTCAGCACGCCACGCCGAACGGCGTCGTCCAGCGCGCCGGCCTGCACCAGACCACCGTGAATCAATGCAACAGCGCCCATCAGCAATGCCGAACAATACCTTTTGATCATGAATCCCCCTGTGGTCGAGTCAAATTTCGGGGGGCGATGCTAACTCAGACACAGGCACGGCAATACGCCTCGAGCCAGGGACTTTTGTTTCGAAATAACAAGGAGTTAGGGTGCAAAGGAAGACGCGGAAAACGCTGTAGGACCAGCGCTTGAGATGCCCCCGAGGAGAACCCTCGGGGGCGTCTGAATCAGGCCGGTTGAGCCTGGGACGACAGCGGTTGCAACGGCAGCAATGGCGCGTGCGGATCGGACTTGATCGACTCGCGCCAGGCACCCAACCACTCGGCATGCCCTTCGCTCCAGACCTGCTCGTGCAAGCGGGCCAGGGCCACCGGGTCACTGAGCAAGGCCAGGCGTTCGGCGTTGGTGAGGCCGGCAGGGCCGACTTTCAACGCATAACGCACGCGCTCGCCACGCAGGTACTCGATCGGCTCCGCCTCACGGTGACGCGAGGTCGCCAAGGCGCAGGCCAGGGCATTCTGCTGCGGGTCGACCACCGAACGCACAAACCCGTCGTTGAGGGCGTGCCAACGGTTTTCGTGGGTGTACTTCTCGGTCGACAGCAGCGCTTGCGGCGGATTGTATTCCTCAGGGATCAGGAACAGGCTCTCGTCACGGGACTTGAGACCCAGCTTGACCCGACTGGAAATCACCGACACCGGGATCGACAGCATCAGCGAACCGACGATCGGGATCAGCCACCACAGGAAGCTCGGGTTCAACCACACCACCAACAGCGCCCAGAGGAAACCGAGCAGGGTTTGCGGACCGTGGCGCTTGACCGCTTCACCCCATGGGGTGGAGTCGTCGTCACGCTGCGGCGAATTCCAGGTCGCGGCCCAGCCGAGGAACGCGGCGAGGACGAAGCGGGTGTGGAAGATCATCCGCACCGGCGCCAGCAGCATGGAGAACAGCATCTCCAGCAGCATCGACATTGTCACCTTGAACTTGCCACCGAACTCTTTCGCGCCCTTGGCCCAGATCAGAATGACGCTCAGCAACTTGGGCAGGAACAGCAGCACGACGGTGGTGGAGAACAGCGCCACCGCCTTGTCCGGATGCCATTGCGGCCACAGCGGGTACAACTGGCGCGGCGCCATGAAGTACTGCGGCTCCATCAAGGTGTTCACCGCCAGCAACGCGGTGGACAGCACCAGGAAGAAGAACCACAACGGTGCCGACAGGTAAGACATCACGCCGGTAAGGAACACCGCACGGTGAACCGGGTGCATGCCCTTGACCAGGAACAGGCGGAAGTTCATCAGGTTGCCGTGGCACCAGCGACGGTCACGCTTGAGTTCGTCCAGCAGGTTCGGCGGCAGTTCTTCGTAGCTGCCCGGCAGGTCGTAGGCAATCCACACGCCCCAGCCGGCACGGCGCATCAGCGCGGCTTCAACGAAGTCGTGGGACAGGATCGCACCGGCGAACGCGCCTTTACCCGGCAACGGCGCCAGGGCGCAGTGCTCGATAAACGGCTTCATACGGATGATTGCGTTGTGACCCCAGTAGTGGGATTCACCCAACTGCCAGAAGTGCAGGCCGGCGGTAAACAGTGGACCGTACACACGGGTGGCGAACTGCTGCATGCGCGCATACAGGGTGTCCATGCCCGACGCCCGTGGCGCGGTCTGGATAATCCCGGCATCCGGCGTGGCTTCCATCAGGCGCACCAGACTGGTCAGGCATTCGCCGCTCATCACGCTGTCGGCGTCGAGAACGACCATGTATTTGTAATCACCGCCCCAACGACGGCAGAAGTCGTCGAGGTTGCCGCTCTTGCGTTTGACGCGACGGCGACGGCGGCGATAGAAGATCTTGCCGAAGCCACCGGCTTCGCGGCACACGTCGAGCCAGGCTTGCTGCTCGGCAATGCAGATGTCGGCGTCGTTACTGTCGCTGAGCACGAAGAAGTCGAAGCGGTCCAGGTCACCGGTAGAGGCCACCGACTCGAACGTCGCACGCAGGCCGGCGAATACGCGGGGCACGTCTTCGTTACAGATCGGCATCACCAGCGCGGTACGCGCATTCTTCGAAATCGGCTCGTTGCCGGCACTTTTACCGGAGATCCGGTATTTATCGTGGCCGGTCAGCAGTTCGAGGAAGCCCATCAACGCGGTCCAGAAACCCGCCGACACCCAGCAGAACAAGATCCCGAACATGATCAGGATGCTGGTTTGCAGCGCGTAAGGCAGTACCTGGGTAGCGGTTTGCAGCAGGGTCTGGTTGCGGATCTCGTCGAAGTCGACCAGCGACCAACCCTGGTACGGCATGATGCCTTTCATGTACCAGCCGGCCACGATCGTCTGGCCGAGCATCAGCGTCAGCAGGATGTAGCGACGGATCGAACCGACGGTGCGCCAGCGCGCTGCCGGCAGCACACGTTCGTCTTTCGGCGGCGTCGGCGGGTTGGTGCGACCGGTC
>NZ_JAKNRV010000154.1:0-11827 GCF_023072625.1 Pseudomonas emilianonis | reverse complement strand
CGCGATAAAGCGCGTGATGCGTTGCAGCGGGGCGATCTGTGCGTCGTTCCACAGGCCCAGGTCTTCGGCGGTGATACGGCCATCGGCGGTGATGGCGGTGGCTTCGGTGAAAATCAGCCCGGCCCCGCCCACGGCGCGACTGCCGAGGTGGACCAGGTGCCAGTCGTTGGCCAGGCCATCGACGCTGGAGTATTGGCACATTGGCGATACCGCAATGCGATTGAGCAGGGTCAATTGGCGCAGGGTATAGGGTTCGAGCAGCTGACTCATGGCGCACCTCTTCTGGGTTCTATGGGCACTGTTCAACAGTGCTTAGAGCCTAGTCGACAACAAGGGATCGCACAGGGTTCAGAAGGTAAAACGGGAGCCGATTGCCGGCTCCCGTTCAACAGCCGCTTACATTTCGACCTGGGTGCCCAGTTCGATTACCCGGTTGACCGGGAGTTTGAAGAAACGCAGGTTGCCGTTGGCGTTCTTCAACATGAACGCAAACAAGCCTTCGCGCCAGCGGGCCATGCCTTTGATACGCGAGGCGATCACCGTTTCGCGGCTGAGGAAGTACGTGGTGCGCATCGGGCTGAAATCCAGATCATCCAGGTGGCACAGCTTCAGCGCTTCTGGCACGTCCGGCTCATCGATAAAGCCGAAGTGCAGGATCACGCGGAAGAACCCTTCGCCGTAGGCATCCACCTCGAAGCGCCGTGCGGCGGGAACGCGGGGAATGTCTTCGTAGACCACCGTCAGCAACACCACTTGCTCGTGCAGCACCTGGTTATGCAGCAAGTTGTGCAACAGCGCATGCGGCACCGCGTCGGGCCGCGCGGTGAGGAACACCGCAGTGCCCTGCACGCGATGGGGCGGCTGCACGCGGATACTGCCGATAAAGATCGGTAGCGGCAGGCCGCCCTCGTCGAGGCGGTCCATCAACAGTTCCTTGCCGCGTTTCCACGTCGTCATCAGGATAAACAGCACGATCCCCGCCAACACCGGGAACGCACCACCCTGGATGATTTTCGGCACGTTGGCGGCGAAAAACAGCCCGTCGACCAAGAGGAAACCGATCAACACCGGAATCGCCAGCACCGGTGGCCATTTCCACAGCAACAGCATCACTGCCGACACCAGGATGCTGGTGATCAGCATAGTGCCGGTCACCGCCACGCCGTAGGCTGAAGCCAGCGCGGTGGACGATTCGAAGCCCAGCACCAGCAGGATCACGCCGACCATCAGCGACCAATTCACCGCACCGATGTAGATCTGCCCTTGTTCAGCGCTGGACGTATGCTGAATGTGCATGCGCGGGATGTAACCCAACTGGATCGCCTGACGGGTCAGGGAGAACGCGCCGGAAATCACCGCCTGGGACGCAATTACCGTGGCCAGGGTGGACAACACCACCAACGGAATCAGCGCCCAGCTCGGTGCGAGCAGGTAGAACGGGTTACGCGCCGCTTCGGGGTTTTCGAGCAGCAGCGCACCTTGGCCGAAATAGTTGAGCACCAGCGCCGGCAGCACCAAGGCAAACCACGCACGGGCGATGGGTTTGCGCCCGAAATGGCCCATGTCGGCGTACAGCGCTTCGGCACCAGTCAATGCCAGCACCACGGCGCCGAGAATCGCCACACCCATGCCAGGGTGGACCATAAAGAAACGCACACCCCATACCGGGTTCAACGCGTTGAGCACTTCCGGATGCTGGCTGATGCCATTCACCCCCAAGCCCGCCAGCACCAGGAACCACAACACCATGACCGGCCCGAACAGCTTGCCGATGCGGTCAGTGCCATGTTTCTGGATCAGGAACAGGCCCACCAGCACCACCAGCGACAACGGCACGACCCAGCGTTCAAGTCCCTCAAAGGCCAGTTCCAGGCCTTCTACCGCCGAGAGCACCGAGATTGCCGGGGTGATCATGCTGTCGCCGTAAAACAGCGCCGCGCCGATCAACCCGAGAATTACCAGCACCGAGCGCAGTTTCGGATACGGCGTCGCCGCCCGCCGCGCCAACGCGGTAAGGGCCATGATGCCGCCCTCACCCTGGTTGTCGGCGCGCAGAATGAACAACACATACTTGATGGAAACGACCCAGATCAGCGACCAGAAGATCAGCGCCAGGATCCCGAAGACTCCGTCATGGTTGACCTGAACCCCATAACCTCCGCTGAACACCTCTTTAAGGGTGTAGAGCGGGCTGGTCCCGATATCGCCGTAAACTACCCCGACCGCTGCCACCAGCATACCAATCGGCTTGGCGTTGGAATGCTCGGCACCCGCTGCCTGACTACTTGCCTGACCCATCAACCACTCCTGCCCTATGACCTGAGGTCTCTTATAAACAACGCGTCTAAGCTGACCTTAGCATGCGCTGTTTTACTTCTCGTAACAGACGTTTTATTGACCCAAGGATTTCACCCGCGAGCAACGGCGCGAAGCATAGCGCAGCACTCGTCGTATTTCCCTGCATAAAGCTGGTCAAGTGCGTTGCCCGTCGCTAGAATTGCGCACTTTTTGATCAGAGGCATAAAAGCCCCTCTCTCACGAGTGCGCTAAGTGCCCGTCTACCGCCTTGTCGTGCCCGACTGGCGGCGTCATTCAATACCGAGGTTAGACATGTCCACCACCATCGCAAAAGCCAACCCCAAGGTCGGCTTTGTTTCCCTGGGTTGCCCAAAGGCTCTGGTCGACTCCGAACGCATCCTGACGCAACTGCGCATGGAAGGTTATGACGTCGTGTCCACTTACCAGGACGCGGACGTGGTGGTGGTCAACACCTGCGGCTTCATCGACTCGGCCAAGGCAGAGTCCCTGGAAGTGATCGGCGAGGCCATCAAGGAAAACGGTAAGGTCATCGTCACCGGCTGCATGGGTGTCGAAGAAGGCAATATCCGCAAGGTACACCCGAGCGTGTTGGCCGTGACCGGCCCGCAGCAGTACGAGCAGGTGGTCAACGCCGTGCATCAAGTGGTGCCGCCGCGCCAGGATCACAACCCGCTGATCGACCTGGTGCCGCCGCAAGGCATCAAGTTGACCCCGCGCCATTACGCCTACTTGAAGATTTCCGAAGGCTGCAACCATAGCTGCAGCTTCTGCATCATCCCGTCGATGCGCGGCAAGCTGGTCAGCCGCCCGGTGGGTGACGTGCTGGACGAGGCCCAGCGCCTGGTCAAATCCGGCGTGAAAGAGCTGTTGGTGATCTCCCAGGACACCAGCGCCTACGGCGTCGACGTGAAATACCGCACCGGCTTCTGGAACGGCGCGCCGGTGAAAACCCGCATGACCGAACTGTGCGAAGCCCTCAGCAGCCTGGGCGTGTGGGTGCGCCTGCATTACGTGTACCCGTACCCGCACGTGGACGAGCTGATCCCGTTGATGGCCGCCGGCAAGATCCTGCCGTACCTGGACATCCCGTTCCAGCACGCCAGCCCGAAAGTGCTCAAGGCCATGAAACGCCCGGCCTTCGAAGACAAGACCCTGGCGCGCATCAAGAACTGGCGCGAGATCTGCCCGGATCTGATCATCCGTTCGACCTTCATCGTCGGCTTCCCTGGCGAAACCGAGGAAGACTTCCAGTACCTGCTCGACTGGCTGACCGAAGCCCAGTTGGACCGCGTCGGTTGCTTCCAGTACTCGCCGGTGGAAGGCGCTCCGGCCAACCTGCTGGACCTGGCCGTGGTGCCGGATGACGTCAAGCAGGACCGTTGGGAGCGTTTCATGGCGCACCAGCAGGCGATCAGCTCGGCGCGCCTGCAACTGCGCATCGGCAAGGAAATCGAAGTGCTGATCGACGAAGTCGACGAGCAAGGCGCCGTGGGCCGCTGCTTCTTCGATGCACCAGAAATCGACGGTAACGTGTTTATCGACGATGCCAGCGGTTTGAAACCGGGTGACAAAGTCTGGTGTACGGTGACCGATGCCGACGAATACGACCTGTGGGCTGAAAAGCGCGACTGATAGCATCAGGCACCGCTAAAAAAACTCGAAAAGCCCTGCCTCTGAACAAGATGCGGGGCTTTTTTAGGTCTATCGTCTTGCCCATCGGTACCGATCATCTACAAAAGGGCAGCGGGCATGCGTCAGCATTCGGTTATCCACACCCCCAAAACCAGCGACTTCGCGGAATTGGCGCGTATCTGGGAGGCTTCGGTGCGTGCCACCCATGATTTTCTGCCGGACAGCTACATCACGTTGCTGAAAAACCTGGTGCTGACCCGCTACCTGGATGCGGTCATGCTGATCTGCACCAAGGACACGCACCAACGCATCACCGGTTTCGCCGGGGTGGCCGCGGGCAAGGTCGAGATGCTGTTTATCGACCCACAGCACCGTGGCCAGGGCCTGGGCAAGCAATTGCTGCGTTATGCGATCGAGTGCATGAACGCCGATGAGCTGGACGTCAACGAACAGAACCCGCAGGCGCTGGGTTTTTACTTCAAGCAAGGCTTCGAGGTCATCGGCCGCACCGAGCATGATGGCCTTGGGCAACCTTATCCGCTGCTGCACATGCGTTTGCGCCAGGTGCAGCAAGAGGCGCGTCGGGGCTAAATGAAATGGGGCCGGGATTAACCGCGTCCACACAGGTACAATAGCGGCCCCCTTTTGCTACGGCCTTTGTCATGACTGACCCCATACGCCTCTCCAAACGCCTTATCGAACTGGTCGGTTGCTCCCGTCGGGAGGCTGAGCTGTTTATCGAAGGCGGCTGGGTCTCGGTGGACGGTGAAGTGATCGACGAACCGCAGTTCAAGGTCACCACCCAGAAGGTCGAACTGGACCCCGAGGCCAAGGCCACCGCGCCAGAGCCGGTGACCATCCTGCTGCACGCGCCTGTCGGCGTGGATGCCGAGACGGCGATGGCTTCGATCAACGCCGAAACGTTGTCGGAAGAACACCGCTTCAGCAAGCGCCCGCACAAGGGCCACTTCCTGCGCCTGACCGCCAGCTCCGACCTGCAAGCCAAGGCCAGCGGCCTGCTGGTGTTTACCCAGGATTGGAAGATTCTGCGCAAGTTGACCGCCGATGCCGCCAAGATCGAGCAGGAATACGTGGTGGAGGTCGAAGGTGACATGGTTGCTCACGGCCTGAACCGCCTCAACCACGGCCTGACGTACAAAGGCAAAGAGCTGCCAGCAGTGAAAGCCAGTTGGCAGAACGAAAACCGCCTGCGCTTTGCGATGAAAAACCCGCAACCTGGGGTGATTGCCTTGTTCTGCGAAGCCGTCGGCTTGAAAGTCATCGCCATCCGTCGCATCCGCATCGGTGGTGTATCCATCGGCAAGGTGCCGGTGGGCCAATGGCGCTACCTGTCTGGCAAAGAGAAGTTCTAAGCCACTCCCCTTTTTTTGACACCGCCTACGTGGGCGGTGTCCACCGTTGAAAACCAGGATTGCCCACCATGATTCACAACGACGTACTGCGCAGCGTGCGCTACATGCTCGACATCAGTGACAACAAGATGGTCGAACTCATCAAACTCGGCGGCATGGACGTGACCAAGGAAGACCTGCTGACTTACCTCAAGAAAGACGAGGAAGAAGGCTTTGTATTCTGCCCGGATGAGGTCATGGCGCACTTCCTTGACGGCCTGGTGGTTTTCAAGCGCGGCAAGGACGACAGCCGTGCGCCGCAGCCGATCGAAACCCCGGTGACCAACAACATCATCCTCAAAAAGCTGCGCGTGGCCTTCGAACTGAAGGAAGACGACATGCACGCCATCCTCAAGGCCGCCGAGTTCCCGGTGTCCAAGCCTGAGCTGAGCGCGCTGTTCCGCAAGTTCGGCCATACCAATTACCGCACCTGCGGCGACCAGTTGCTGCGCAACTTCCTCAAGGGCCTGACCCTGCGGGTTCGCGCGTAAGCCATGAGTTACCAGGTCTCGCCCGTTGGCTTCGTGCGCTCCTGCTTCAAGGAGAAGTTCGCCATCCCGCGCCAACCGCAACTGGCGCCTGCCGCCCGCGGCGTGCTGGAGCTGGTCGCGCCGTTCGACCACGGCGAGGCGGTGCAGGGCCTGGAGCAGGTCAGCCATGTGTGGCTGCTGTTTCTGTTCCATCAGGCCCTCGAAGACAAGCCCCGCCTGAAAGTGCGCCCGCCACGCCTGGGCGGCAACACGTCCATGGGCGTGTTTGCCACCCGTGCGACCCATCGACCCAACGGGATTGGCCAGTCGGTGGTGAAGCTGGACAAGGTCGAACCGGGCCGGCTGTGGATCTCCGGGATCGATCTGCTCGACGGCACGCCGGTGTTGGATATCAAGCCGTATGTGCCGTATGCCGACATCATCGACAGCGCCACCAACAGCATCGCCAGTAGCGCGCCGCAACTGATTCCCGTGCAGTGGCTGAAGACGGCTCTGCACCAGGCACAAGGCCACGCTCAGCGCCTTGCTGAACCGCTGGTGGAGTTGATCGAGCAGTGCTTGGCACAAGACCCGCGGCCGGCCTATCAAACGCCCGGGCCCGAGCGTGAATATGGCGCGCAGTTCTGGGACGTGGATGTGCGTTGGCACTACCCCGAGGCGGGTGTCATCTGTGTGCTGGAAGTGATTGCAGCTGAATAAACCGAAAACAAATGTGGGAGGGGGCTTGCCCCCGATGGCGGTCTGTCAGTTGCTACAACTAGCACTGAATCACCGCCATCGGGAGCAACCCCCCTCCCACATTTTTTTTGACCGCGTTTACTTCTCGACGAAGGCGCGTTCGATCAGATAGTCACCCGGTTCACGCATCCGTGGCGAAACTTTCAGGCCGAAGCTGTTCAACACTTCGCTGGTCTCGTCCAACATGCTTGGGCTGCCGCACAGCATGGCGCGGTCGTCCTCGGGGTTGATCGGTGGCAGGCCGATATCGCGGAACAGCTTGCCACTGCGCATCAGGTCGGTCAGGCGACCTTGGTGTTCGAACGGCTCGCGGGTCACGGTGGGGTAGTAGATCAACTTTTCACGCAGAGCTTCGCCGAAGAATTCATTCTGCGGCAGGTGCTCGGTGATGAATTCGCGGTAGGCGACTTCGTTGACGTAACGCACGCCGTGGCACAGGATCACTTTTTCGAAACGCTCGTAGGTTTCCGGGTCCTGAATCACGCTCATGAACGGCGCGAGGCCCGTACCGGTGCTGAGCAGGTACAAGTGCTTGCCCGGCTTCAAATCGTCAAGCACCAGGGTGCCTGTCGGCTTTTTGCTGATGATGATCTCATCGCCTTCCTTCAGGTGCTGCAACTGGGAAGTCAGCGGGCCATCGGGCACCTTGATGCTGAAGAACTCCAGATGCTCTTCCCAGTTCGGGCTGGCAATCGAATAAGCGCGCATGAGTGGGCGGCCGTTGGGCTGTTGCAGGCCGATCATCACGAACTGACCGTTCTCGAAGCGCAAGCCCGGATCGCGGGTGCACTTGAAGCTGAACAGAGTGTCGTTCCAGTGATGAACACTGAGGACACGCTCGTGGTTCATGTTGCTCATGTACGGGGGACTCCTGGAGATGGGTCTGCGCCAAATGATAAGTGCGCAATTGCACAGCATTCTAATCGCGGCGACAATATCTGTTAACTGGATTATTAAGATAAGGGTTATCGGTTATATCGATATGCGATTTACTCTCCGTCAACTGCAAGTCTTCGTCGCCGTCGCCCAGCAGGAAAGCGTCTCACGCGCTGCTGGCCTTCTGGCCTTATCTCAATCCGCCGCCAGCACCTCAATCACCGAGCTGGAGCGTCAATCCAGCTGCCAATTGTTCGATCGGGCGGGTAAACGCCTGAGCCTCAACGCCCTCGGCCGTCAGTTATTACCCCAGGCGGTCGCCCTGCTGGACCAGTCCAAGGAGATCGAAGACCTGCTCAACGGTAAGTCCGGCTTCGGCTCGCTGGCCGTCGGCGCCACGCTGACCATCGGCAATTACCTGGCCACGCTGCTGATCGGCAGTTTCATGCAACAGCACCCCGAGAGCCAGGTGAAGCTGCATGTACAGAACACTGCGCATATCGTGCACCAGGTCGCGCATTACGAAATTGACCTGGGTCTAATCGAAGGCGACTGCAGCCACCCGGATATCGAAGTGCAAACCTGGGTGGAAGATGAGCTGGTGGTGTTTTGCGCGCCTCAGCATCACCTGGCCCAGCGCGGCGTCGCCACCATGGAAGAATTGACCCATGAAGCGTGGATTCTGCGCGAACAAGGCTCGGGCACGCGGCTGACCTTTGATCAGGCCATGCGTCATCATCGCAGCGCGCTGAATATTCGCCTGGAGCTGGAACACACCGAAGCGATCAAACGTGCGGTGGAGTCGGGGCTGGGGATTGGCTGCATTTCGCGGCTGGCGCTGCGCGATGCCTTCCGCCGTGGCAGCCTGGTGCCGGTAGAGACCCCGGACCTGGACCTGGCCCGGCAGTTCTACTTCATCTGGCACAAGCAGAAATACCAGACCTCGGCGATGCGCGAGTTTCTGGAACTGTGCCGCGCCTTCACCGCCGGGGTCCAGCGCAGCGACGAAATCGTGCTGCCGAGCATTGCCTGAGGCTTAGATCAGGATCACGGCCCACACCAGGGCGATCATGGTCAGTGCCACGAATTGCGCGGCGCTGCCCATGTCCTTGGCGTTTTTCGACAGCGGGTGACGGTCCAGGGAAATGCGGTCGATGGCCGCTTCCACCGCCGAGTTGAGCAACTCGACGATCAACGCCAGCAGGCACACCGCAATCAACAGCGCCCGTTCGACGCGGCTGACATGCAGGAAAAAACTCAGCGGGATCAGGATGACGTTCAGCAACACCAACTGACGGAATGCCGCCTCACCGGTGAAGGCTGCGCGCAGGCCATCCAGGGAATAGCCCCCTGCGTTAAAGATACGTTTGATACCGGTTTGACCCTTGAAAGGCGACATAGATGTAGGCAACTGAACCAAAGAAGTGGGAAAACTAGATCACGCAAAGTCAAAAAAGCGTGAATCGGCAATAGCTTAATGCTGCGAAATTGACTCAAGTTGTTGCAAGAGCAACGCCGCCTGGGTTCGCGTGCGCACCCCCAGCTTGCGAAAGATCGCGGTGACGTGGGCCTTGATGGTCGCTTCCGACACGCTCAACTCGTAGGCGATCTGCTTGTTCAACAACCCTTCGCACACCATGGTGAGTACCCGAAACTGCTGGGGCGTCAGGCTGGCCAGGCCATCACGGGCAGCCTTGGCTTCGTCGGACACGTTGATTTCTTCAAACGCCTGCGGCGGCCAGGACACATCGCCATCCAGCACCGTGCGCACGGCTTTCTGGATATCTTCCATGGAGCTCGACTTGGGAATGAAACCGCTGGCGCCAAACTCCTTGGAGCGTACCACCACATCGGCTTCTTCCTGGGCCGAGACCATCACCACGGGGATCTGCGGGTATTGCCCGCGTAACAGCACCAGCCCTGAAAATCCGTAGGCCCCGGGCATATTCAGGTCGAGCAGCACCAGGTCCCAGTCGGATTTTTCGGTGAGGCGGGTTTCCAGCTCGGCAATGCTAGCCACTTCAACCAGACGTACATCCGGGCCCAGGCCCAGCGTTACTGCCTGATGCAGCGCACTGCGAAACAGCGGGTGGTCATCAGCTATCAGGATTTCGTATGTGGCCATTGATTAAATGATCCTGTTTTTTATGGCAGCCCTGATGGGTTCAGGGTTCGCCAATACACAAGGCAACGGCCAGGCAGCCATCACCACAGGGCATGCTCAACGTCAAAAGCACCTGAAACGACGTTGGAAATTCACGGTTGCGCCCTGATCGGCGCCCAGCATGCCCAGCGCAGCCTGGGTGGTCAAGCACTACGCCAATGGGCAGTTTAGCGGCGGTTGGATTCACAGTGCCATCATGCAAACGTCGTCTGGTTATACCGCCGGGATGTAGGGCGCTAGACGAGTATGGACGATATCCGTCAAGTCCAACGGTAACTGGAACTTGGCGGCCAGATAATGGGTGCTGAATACGTCGAGGTAAGCGTCCAGCACTTCGCTGGCCGCGCAGTCGTCGGCCAGCTCCAGGCACAGCGCGGCGACTTCGGCGGTGCAGAAATGATCATCACGCTTGGAACGACGCAGTTTGTAGCGCGACAGCTGTTCCGGAGCCAGGCTGAGGACCGGCAAATGCTCCAAATAGGGACTTTTGCGGAACATCTTGCGCGCTTCGCTCCACGTGCCGTCCAACAGGATAAACAGCGGGCGCTTGCCCTCCCCTACCTTGACCTCACTGACCACCCGTTCCGGCGCCACGAATTCGCCCGGGAACACGATGTAGGGTTGCCACTGCGGGTCAGCCAGCAGGGTGAGCAATTCGGGATCAACCTCGGTGCGCGACCAGGCGAACGCGCTGGTGTCGTCGATCACATCGGCGATCAGCCAGCCGGTGTTGCTGGGCTTCATCGGTTCGACGTCGTGCATCAACAGGCACATCGCAGACCGGGCCTGGACCTTGGGCCGCCAGGCACACAAACAATACGCGGGGATCACCCGGCAGCCGGGGCAGCGTTCGGCACGCGAACCCCGATTGACGAAAGGCGTGATGGCGCGCGCCAGGCGCTGGGTACGCAGACGAGAGACGGCGTGGCTCATCGGATGCGCCGCACGGAAGGGGAAATCGACACTGAGGGAACTCGAGGAAGGCTTAAGTGGCCGCAGTTTACCAGAGCCACACGCACTTCCCAGCAATACGCCTGGCTGTACTGGCCAGGGCTCACCTATAATTGCGCGCCACTGAACGCACAGCCCAGTGGCTGGTCTATGCACCAGTAACCGAATCAGGAGAGTTTCATGCTGCGTTCCATGCTGCGTCTTGTCGCCCCATCCGTCGCCCTTGCGCTGGTCTTGCCTGTTGGCGCTCAGGCGGCCTCGCTGCTGGAGGCCCAAATGAACAAGAAGCTGCAAAGCGTCGCGGCTGAAAGCAACAAGGACCTGCCCCGGGAAATCGATGAAAAAACCCTGGAAGTGGCCTACACCGTTGAAGGCCTGCAGTTGATCGATCACCTCAGCGTGCTGCCCGATCGTGCAGAACAGATGCGTGCCAACCCCAAGGCGGTGTATTTCCAACTGGGGCAAAGCGTGTGCCTGAACAAAGGCTACCGCGAGCTGATGGCCAAGGGCGCGGTCATGCGCTATGACATCTCCGAAAACAAGACCAACCGCCCGGTGGCATCGGTGAAATTCGTCGAAGCGGACTGCCCGGCACCGGCCGCGGCGAAGAAGAAAAAGTAAGTCGTACTTGCCCCCGCGCGCCGCTGTCCAGTGGCGCGCACTTCCCTCGTTTGCGTTTTCCACCAAGCGCCGCACGTTCTGACGTAAGACCAATAAGCGGTTGCCAGCCAAGGGTTTTTCGGCCCATGATCGTCTCATTCCTACTGCCCGCTCAGCCCAGTTCCCATGCTGTTCTGTAACATTTTCAGGGCAAAACAGAGCTGTCCTCCTGCCACGTGCAGTGCAAAGGTTTTTAAATCACAAGGAACATACAGAGCCGCACTTTGCCGCTTGGCGAACACCGTGCAATGCCTTGGCATGCAGTGTCGTGGCCACGGACGAATCTCGCCGCCAGCCCAGGCTCTGTGAAGAAGGAGAAGTTGAATGCCTTACGAACCGAATGAACGCCTGCTCCAGCATTTTGAAGCGAACGGGGTCGACCTCACGCAGCAGGTCGAAGCTCAACTCCAGTTGATCGCTCCCGACAGCCCGAATATCCCTCTTTATCGCGACATGATCCTCACCGCAACGAAGCGGCAGCGCCTGCTGATCAGCAACTACCCCGATTGCCAGGCAAGCACGGGCACGCTGGCGTTGCGGCCTTACGAATCCTTCGTGCTGCACCTCAAGGACTGACGCCTGGA
>NZ_JAKNRV010000153.1:0-11884 GCF_023072625.1 Pseudomonas emilianonis | reverse complement strand
CTGGCCGTGGGCGCCCCACTGGCAGCGGCGCCTCGCGTGGCGAAGATTTCCTTCACCGGCAGCAATGCGGTGGGCGTGCAGGTGATGCAACGCGCCGCCGAAACCGTCAAGGGCGTGAGCCTGGAACTGGGGGGCAAATCCTCGCTGCTGGTGCTCGAGGATGCCGACCTCGACCTGGCGATTGAGCTGGCCTGTGGTGGCGGCTTTTTCAACGCCGGGCAGATGTGTTCGGCGACCAGCCGCGTGCTGGTGGCGGACAGTCTCGCGGATGAATTCCTGCAGCGTTTGACCGCGCGGGCTGAAGGGATTCGGGTCGCTGACCCGTTTGCCGAAGACGTGGAAATGGGCGCGCTGATCAACCGCGCGCAGTACCAACGGGTGTTGGCGCATATCCAGCGCGGCGTGCAGGACGGCGCCCGCTTGCTGTGCGGCGGTGAGCGCCCGGCGCACTTGGCGAAAGGCTATTTCATTCGTCCCACGCTGTTCACCGACGTGCCGCTGGACAGCGCGTTGTGGCAGCAAGAAATCTTCGGCCCGGTGCTGTGTGTACGACGCTTTACCACGGAAGACGAGGCCATCGCCCTGGCCAACGACAGCGATTTCGGCCTGGTAGCCAGCGTGGTCAGCCGCAACGGCGAAGCCGCCGAACGCGTGGCCAATGCCTTGCAGGCCGGCATGGTGTGGATCAACGCGCCACAGGTGATCTTCGCGCAAACGGCGTGGGGCGGTTACAAGCAGAGCAGCATCGGCCGCGAGCTGGGCCCGTGGGGGTTGGCGGCGTTTCAGGAGATCAAGCACGTGATCCGGTCTAACTGACGACGCAGCCTCCCTGTGGAATGTGGACCAATGTGGGAGGGGCTTGCCCCTCCCACATTTTGATGTGCGGTATTTCAGTTAACTGCGTTTTTTAGATAGCCCCTGCGACTTTCTCATTTGCCCCCGCTCCCCGTGCGTGGCCTGATTCGCCCTTGTTCACTCAAGGCTGGCCCATGGAAAACGTTCACGCAAAATCCACCACCGCCGTCTGGCTGATGATCAGCGTCGTGCTGGTCGCGCTTAACCTGCGCCCGTCGATGGCGGCCGTAGGGCCGTTGTTAGCCTCGATTCGCGGCGAGGTGCCGCTGAGTTTCAGCAGCGCGGCGTTGCTGACCATGTTGCCGGTCATGGCCATGGGCCTGGCGATGTTTTTCGGCATGGGCCTGGCCAAGCGCTTCGGCGAACATCGCAGCATCGCGGTGTCGCTGCTGGTGATCGGCGTGGCGACGCTGTCGCGGTTGTTCCTCGATTCGGCGCTGGAGTTGATCGTCAGCGCGATCGCTGCGGGGGTTGGCATCGCGATGATCCAGGCAGTGATGCCGGCGCTGATCAAGTCACGCTTCAGCGCTAACGTTTCATTGTTCATGGGCTTGTACGTCACGGCGATCATGGGCGGCGCGGCGCTGGCGGCGTCGTTCTCGCCGTTCGTACAGGTGCAGACCGGCAGTTGGCGCATCGGCCTGGCGATCTGGGCAGGGCTGGCCTTGCTCGCCCTGCTCTTCTGGTCCGCCCAGCGTGCGGCGCTGCCCGCCTTGCCCCAGGCCGGTTCTGACAAGCAGGAAGGATTTTTCGGCAATGGCCGCGCCTGGTTGCTGGCGATCTTTTTTGGCCTCGGTACAGCCTCCTACACCTGCGTCCTGGCGTGGCTGGCGCCGTACTACGTCGAACAAGGCTGGAGCGAACAGCATGCCGGTTTGCTCCTGGGTTTCCTCACCGCGATGGAAGTCATCTCGGGCCTGGTGACCCCGGCCATCGCTAACCGTCGCCAGGATAAACGCGCAGTGGTGGCGGTATTGCTGGTGCTGATCATCCTCGGTTTCTGCGGGCTGATCCTGGCGCCCCAATACCTGAGTTTGCTGTGGCCCTGCCTGCTTGGCCTGGGCATCGGCGGGCTGTTCCCGATGAGTTTGATCCTGTCCCTCGACCACCTCGACCACCCGCGCCGCGCCGGTGGCCTGACGGCGTTTGTGCAAGGCATCGGCTACCTGATTGCCGGCCTGTCGCCGCTGATCGCCGGGATGATCCGCGATCAGTTGGGCAGTTTCGAATGGGCATGGTGGTCGCTGACGGCGGTGATCGGGGTGATGCTACTGATCGTCACGCGCTTCGATCCAAAGCATTACGCGGACCACATCCGCTGACGTCGCGTTGCAAACACTTTTTGTCCCACACAAAACATAGAAACGCCCTACAGAGCTTTCTATTGGAACGACCGCTCCGTTAAGCTTTTACCCTTGTCGCGCGCTGCCACAGTGCCAAGGTTTACCGGACGGAATGGATGCTAAACAGTAACTCGCTCAGAAAGCTCGATATGCAGGATTTGACGGTGTTTATCGCCGTCTACGAACAGAGCAGCGTTACCGATGTGTCAGAAACGCTGTTCGTCAGCCAGTCAACCGTGAGCTACAGCTTGAAGAAGCTGCGCACCAGCTTCGAGGATGAGCTGTTTATCAACACGCGGGCGGGTATGCGTCCGACGTACAAGGCCAGCACCATGTACGGCCATGTGCAGAAAATCCTCGAAAGCATCAACCTGTGCCACGCCGGTGGCCAGGCCTTTGATCCCACCCAGAAAGCCGTGACCTTCAACGTGTGCGCCCCGGAGTATTTCGAGCAGTTGATCCTGCCGCGCCTGTTGAAGAACTTCGACCGCGCCGACCTGCCGGTGATCGTCAATGTGCGCAAGCTGGAAACCGAGATCCCCGCCGACGATCTGCGCGAAGGCCGCCTCGACCTGGTGATTTGCTTTGGCCCGCACTTTCACCGCGCCCATAAAGACGTCAAGACCCAGATGCTGCTCGAAGACGACCTGGTGTGTGTCTTCGACAAACGTGCGGCGCCCCGTGAGGCGGCGTTCAGCCTGCGGTCTTTCGTCGAGCGACGCCACGTATTCCCCACGCCGTGGACCTCCGACACCAACATGATCGACGGCTGGCTGGCGCGCCAGGCCCACAAGCGCCAAGTGGTCGCCCGGGCCAACAGCTACAGCGCCGCGTTGAAGATGATCGCCGGCACCGACTTCATCGTCACCCTGCCCCGCCGTGTGCAAAGACTGCTGGCACCCGCCACAGTGTTCGGCTATTGCGAGGCGCCCAACGGGTTGCCAGGGTTCACCCTGGACATGCAGTGGAACGAAACCAGTGAACAGGACAGCGCCAATACCTGGTTCAGGGAGCAGGTGGTAAAAGTCTGCGCTGAACAGGGATTACTCTGACCCCACGCATCGACGTAGAGCGGCAGGGTTGTGGAGGATGGAAGCGCTCAGCCGATCGCGACCTTACTGTAGGAATCGCGATCAATATCCAGCAACTCGACACTCAGTTGCACCTGCACACCTTCCGGCCATGGCCCAAGTTCCTGCACCACGGCCAGCAGGCTTTCCGATAACTGCTTCTTGACCTGCGCCGAACGCCCGCTGAGCAATGCCAGGCGCACGGCGACAAAACCCCGGGCGGTCATGGCGGTGCCCACGCGAAAACTGTCGACCTTGAGCGAACGGCTCTTGATATCGAATTCGGCGCCAAACTGACCGGAGGCCACCAACACATGGTTCAGACGCAACAGGGCCTTGTCGGTGTCCAGCTGCGTCAGGTTGGCGGTGTATTCCAAGTGCAGGTGTGGCATGGGAGTCTCCGAAGTAACCGTAGGAAGATTCCTAGATATACCACGGAAAAAAGCGTCAGACCTTTTTCACCAGGTCGCGGTCGCTCATAAACGCCTCCAGCCGCGAACGCATCCAGCGCTCGGCAGGGTCGGTGTCCACATGGCTGAGCCAGACCATGGACAAATCCAGGGTCGGTGTCTCGAACGGATATGGCTCACAAAACAGGTTGCCCGACAGCGTCATAGCTTCGGCGGTGTAGTCCGGCAGGCTGGCGATCAGGTCGGTGCCGGCCAGCAGTGCCGGCAGCGCGCTGTATTGCGGCACCGACAACACCACATGACGCTTGCGCCCGATTTCCGCCAGCCACTCATCGGCAAACCCGGACACGTTGGCGGTGTGGGACACCAGCACATGGGGCCGCGCGCAATATTCATCGAGGGTCAGCGGCCGGTCGGACGCGTCGGCGCGCAACAAGCGCGGGCGGATATGGCGCAGCAACTTGCGCTTGGCATTCGCCGGCAGGCCACGGGTCTGGGTGATGCCGACGGTGATATCACCGGACCCCAGCAGATCTGGAATCCGCCAGTAGTCAACGTGCTGCACCACGAACACCACCATCGGCGCTTCCTGGCGCAAGGCGCGCAGCAACGGCGGCAACAGGCCGAACTCGACATCATCGGACAGGCCGATACGGAAGGTCATGGTGCTGACGGACGGGTCGAAATCGTGGGTCAGGCTCAGGGCCGATGACAGCGAGTCCAGGGCCGGCGACAGATGCAGGATGATTTCCTCGGCCCGCGCGGTAGGTTCCATGCGGTGGCCAACGCGAATAAACAGCGGATCGTTGAACAAGGTGCGTAACCGGTTGAGCGCCGAACTGATGGTCGGTTGGCCGAGAAACAACTTCTCCGCCACCCGCGTCACATTGCGCTCGAGCATCAGTGCTTCGAAGACCACCATCAAGTTGATGTCGGCCTTGCGTAATTCATTGCGATTCATCGGCGCCCGCCCTTTCCCCACGACAAGCCGCAGTTTAGAAAGCCCGAGGAGCTGCGTCTATGCGCACTCTGTTCAATAGACAGCTTTGCGACTATAAATCAGCTCTTCAAGCTCGCAGGAAAACTCTCGTGCTGGTCACTCTCGCCGCGGCCACCCTCTTGGCCGGGTTCTGTATCTGGGTCATCCAGTTTATCGCGCACCCCACCGCCCGCACTTTGTTGCGGGTATTCGTCGGCTTGTGCCTGGCGGCGGCGGTGGCGTATCTGGTGCTGGCGTCGGGTTATCCTATTTCGTTGCTGGTCTCATAACCACCCGAGGAGCCGTTGGCTGTTCCGGGCGCAAACGCAACGCCAGGGTCCGCAACCCCACACACGGTGCTCGATTGGCTGACGGGTACAGCGCAAACGCGGGCAAGCCCGCTCCGCACTTGGGGCATCAGGGTTTCAGCGGAATTTCCTGATCCTGCTCCGAAAGCTCCGTACCGTCCTCGGGATGCTTCCAGGTCTGCGGCTTTTCTTCCTCCAATCGCCGCCGACGTTGCTCGCGCTCCCGCTCGTCCCGCTGTTTCTGTTCGTCAGTCATAGGCACCCCCGGCCGTAAGAGTTGGTTACGCCTGCAAGCATAGAACAAGGACCGCACAATGTGCCTGCGCTGAAATTGATAACCAAAACGCATCAATGCATCCAAATTACTCACTTTTCATTTCCAAATGTGTCAGCCACTATCCTCAGTCCTAAGCGAAACAAGCACTTTAAAAAGAACGCTGGAGACACAAAACCATGACAAGCCCTACCCGACCCGACTCTGCCCGTTCGAAAATGGGTGCAGTATTCCGCGTTACTTCGGGCAACTTCCTCGAACAGTTCGACTTCTTCCTGTTCGGCTTTTATGCCACCTACATCGCTGCCGCGTTCTTCCCCGCCGCTAATGAGTTTGCGTCATTAATGATGACCTTCGCCGTATTCGGCGCGGGCTTCCTGATGCGTCCGTTGGGTGCGGTAATCCTGGGCGCCTACATTGACGATGTCGGTCGTCGCAAAGGGTTGATCGTGACCCTGTCGATCATGGCCAGCGGCACGCTGCTGATCGTGCTGGTGCCGGGTTATCACACCATTGGCCTGTGGGCACCGGCGCTGGTGTTGCTCGGCCGTCTGCTGCAAGGCTTCTCGGCCGGTGCGGAGCTGGGCGGGGTGTCGGTATACCTCGCAGAAATGGCCACCCCCGGCCGCAAAGGCTTCTATACCAGTTGGCAATCGGGCAGCCAACAGATCTCCATCGTGGTCGCCGCCGCGCTGGGTTATGGCCTGAACGTGTGGATGGAACCGGCGATTGTGGCCGACTGGGGCTGGCGTATTCCGTTCGCCGTCGGTTGCGTGATCATTCCGTTCATCTTTGTGCTGCGGCGCAACCTTGAAGAGACCGAAGAGTTCGCCAACCGCAAGCATCGCCCGAGCATGCGCGAAGTGCTGGCGACCCTGGCGAAAAACTGGTCCGTGGTCATCGGCGGCATGTTGATGGTGGCAATGACCACCACTGCGTTCTACCTGATCACCGTGTACGCGCCGACCTTCGGCAAAACCGTGCTGCAACTGAGCACGTCGGATGCGTTGCTGGTGACCTTGCTGGTGGCCGTATCGAACTTTGTCTGGCTGCCCATCGGCGGCACCCTGAGTGACCGCTTCGGGCGCAAACCGGTGCTGGTCGCCATGACCGCGCTGACGGTGCTCACGGCTTATCCGGCGCTGTCCTACGTGGTAAACGCGCCGAGCTTTGCGCATATGCTCGAAACCCTGCTGTGGTTCTCCTTCCTGTATGGCATGTACAACGGCGCGATGATCCCGGCGCTGACCGAAATCATGCCGGTGGAAGTGCGCGTGGCGGGCTTCTCCCTCGCCTATAGCCTGGCGACCGCAGTCTTTGGCGGTTTCACCCCGGCGATCTCCACTTGGTTCATTCACATCACCGACGACAAGGCCTCGCCGGCCTACTGGTTGATGTTCGCCGCCCTGTGCGCCCTGTGCTCGACCCTCGCGTTGTATTACCGGGCCAACACCCGTGGGCAGGTGATGCCGGAAGCGGCGCAATGAAAGCGCTGTTGAACACCCTGACGGTCCTCGCCCTCAGCGCCCTGGCGCTGACGGCCCAGGCCGAACAACTCACGGTGATGACCTCCGGTGGCTTCACCGCTGCCTACACGCTGCTGGGCCCGCAATACGCCCAGCACAGCGGCGACACCCTCGACACCGTCCTCGGCCCGTCGATGGGCAAGGCGCCGGAAGCGATTCCCAACCGCCTGGCCCGTGGCGAACACGCCGATGTGGTGATCATGGTCGGCTACGCCCTGGATGACTTGATCAAACAAGGCAAGGTCGACAAAGCGTCCCGCGTGGAACTGGCGGATTCGCGGATCGGCCTGGTGGTGAAAGCAGGCGCGGCCAAACCGGCCATCGGCACCGATGCCGAACTCAAAGCGGTGTTGCTCAAGGCCAAGTCCGTGGCGTATTCGGACAGCGCCAGCGGCGTGTATGTCGAGAAGCAACTGTTCAAGAAACTCGGCATGCCGGCCAAGGGCACCATGATCGAACGCATCCCCGTGGCCGAACAGGTCGCCAAGGGTGACTACGAGGTGGGCTTGCAACAGGTGGCGGAACTGTTGCCGGTGCCGGGGGTGACTTACGTCGGCAAGATCCCCGAAGACGTGCAATCGGTGACGCGCTTTGCGGCGGGCATTCCGGTCAACGCCGAACACCCGGCGCAGGCCAAGGCGCTGCTGCAGTACCTCGCCTCGCCCGAGGCGCAACCGGTGGTGCAATCCACCGGCCTGGACTCGGTATCACGCTGACCGATACGGCAGCTCCCGCACCAACCGCTCCAACTCCAGCGCCGCCGGCGGCAACGTGCGCCCGCGGCGCTTGATCAAACCCACATTGCGCATCACCTGCGGCTCCTCCAGCGGCACACTCAGCAGAGTCGAGTGTTCAGAGCCCGGCATGGCAATCGACGGCACCATCGCCACCCCCAGCCCCGCCTCCACCAAACCGAGCATGGTGGTCACGTGGTGCGTCTCGCAGATGCTTGGCTTTTTGACCCGCACCCCGCGCAAGGCCTGGTCCAGCAGGAAACGGTTGCCCGAGGTTTTGTCCACCGTGATGTAGTCATGCTCGTAGGCCTCGGCCCAGCTAACGCTGGCGCGCTCGGCAAGCGGGTGATCACGGCGGCAGGCCAGCACATAACGTTCCTGAAACAGCAACTCGAACTCCACCTCATCGGCCAGGCTGCCGCTGAAACTCACGCCGAAATCCGCCTCGCCGCTTTCCACCGCGTTGCACACCTCGCTGGCACTGGCATCCAGCACCCGCAGGCGGATCTTGGGGTACAGCTTGTGGAATGCCGAGATCACATGAGGCATGAAGTAATACGCGGTGGACGGCACACACGCGATGGTCACGTCGCCCATACGCGTGGAGGCAACGTTGCTGATGCCCATCAGGGCAATGTCGAGGTCATCGAGGATGCGCTCGACCTGCGGCAGGAAGGCGCGCCCGACCATGGTCAGGCTGACTCGGCGCGTGGTGCGTTCGAACAATTTCACATCAAGCGCGGTTTCGAGCTTTTCGATGCGACGGCTGAGGGCCGGCTGCGAGATCCGGATGGCATCGGCGGCGGCGCGAAAACTACCCTTATCTACTACGGCACGGAAGGCTTGGAGGTCGTTGAGGTCGAAGTTGATGATCACGGAGGGCGGCCAATGGGGATCGGGATGGGGGGATTATCGTATGGGCGGTGACGAGGCGCCATGTGCGCGGGGACTGCCACCCGAATATGCCAGGTTTCCAGCATAAAACTGCGCAGTATGGCGCGTTTTGACGGCCCGCTAACCTGTCAGAAATGACAGTACCGTTGGTCTCGCGCAGTGTTGACGATTGACTCGCACGGGTCTTTGATTATGCATGTCGCACTCGACAATGCGTCGGTGCGCAGCAGGAAATTAGGGTTTAGAGGAGACGAACAATGAGCGATAGACAGAACGGCACAGTGAAGTGGTTCAACGATGAAAAAGGCTTTGGGTTCATCACTCCGGAGAGCGGACCCGACCTGTTCGTACACTTCAAGGCGATTGAGGGCGATGGATTCAAGTCATTGAAAGAGGGCCAGAAAGTCAGCTTCGAAGCGGTGCATGGGCCTAAAGGCATGCAGGCGGAAAAAGTCCAAGTGGTCAACTGACAAGCCTTCCAATGACCGTTTCACCCCGCCCATCACGGGCCATGTATTGCACTGAAAAAGGAGAACGGCTATGCCCAGTAAAACTCCACAGACTGCAATCTTCATCAGCAGCGAAACTGTCGTCCACGATACGCAAGACGTGTTCTTTCGCAGCAGCACCGCCCAGGGCGGTCGGGTACTGCGCGAAGGGCAAACCGTCACTTACGAAGTGGAACGGGGGCCGGGGGGCGAGTGGCAAGCGGTCAATATTGAGATCGTGGAAGAACCGACGCTGAATTAGCGCCCTCCTGCGCGCGGCCACTCGCGACGCACTTCACTACAGTTGAAAGCGTGCCACCGCCTCGTTCAGCGCGACCGCCAGTTGCGCCAGCTCCCGGCTCGCGCCATTGATCTGCCCGGCGCCGGAAGACGATTGCGCCGACAAGTCGCGAATGTTGACGATGTTGCGATCAACTTCCTTGGCGACCTGAGCCTGCTCCTCGGCGGCACTGGCGATGACCAGGTTGCGCTGGTGAATCTGGTCGATGGAATCGGTGATCTGGCTCAAGGCACCGCCGGCCCCTTCCGCCAACGCCAAGGTGTCGGTGGCGCGTGCGGTGCTCGACTGCATCGAGGTCAGTGCGTGGTCGGAACCCGCGCGCATGGCGCTGACCATCTGGTCGATTTCCAGGGTCGATTGCTGGGTGCGGTGCGCCAGGGCGCGCACTTCGTCGGCCACGACCGCAAAACCCCGTCCGGATTCCCCAGCCCGTGCCGCTTCGATGGCGGCGTTGAGGGCCAGCAGGTTGGTCTGCTCGGCGATGGAGCGAATCACGTCGAGTACCTTGCCGATATCCCGCGATTGCTCGGCGAGGTGTTGCACCAGGGTCGAGGTTTCGCCGATGTTGCTGCTCAAGGCTTGAATGGCGCTGACCGTTTCGCCCACGCGATGTCGGCCTTCGCGCGCCGTTTCATTGGACACCCGCGTGGACTCGGAGGTAGACACCGCGTTGCGCGCCACCTCGTCAGCCGCCGAGGTCATCTCGTTGACGGCGGTGGCGGCCTGCTCGATTTCCGCGGTCTGCTTTTGCAGGCTGCGGCTGCTTTGATCGGTGATGCCGTTCAGGTCAGTCGCGGACGACGCCAACTGCCCGGCCGACTGGCGAATCAACTGCAAGGTGCCGCGCAGGCTGGCTTGCATACTTTGGAGAGCCACGAGTAGGCGAGTCACTTCGTCGTCGCCGGTCACCGCCACCGTTTCGGTCAGATCGCCACGGGCGACGTTTTCCGCCGCCCGCACCGCATGACTCAGCGGGCCGACGATGCTGCGCGTCAGCAGCCATGCCAGCGCCACGGTACTCAAGGCGGCCAGGAGCACAAAGCCGAAGACCATCGTGCGCGAACGGCCGTACTGCGCCTCGGCCGCCTGCCCCTGTTGGCTGATCTGCGCGTTGTAGTAATCGGCCAACGCATTGAGCTGGGCGCCGGAGCCGTCGACCACGGTTTTCATGTCCACCAGCAACAACTTGTTGAGTTCAGCGCCCTGCTGCTGGTCGGCCAGCGCAAACGACCGGGCCAGGCCCTGCTGGTATTGGCGTAGCGAGACTTGGAACTGCTCATACAACGTGCGTACTTCGGGGCTGTCGATCACAGCATCGAGGTCGGCCAGCTTTTTGCTCAGGTCCTGGCTGCGCGTGTCCATCTGGCTGCGGTATTGCGGGATGCTTGCCGGGTTCGGGTCCAGCGCCATACGCAAAGAGATCGTGCGAATGCGCAACATGATCTCGCGGATATCCGAGACCAGACGCATTTTAGGCACCAGCCCGCGCTCAACCTGGACCGCACTTTCACGAATGCTGGCCATGTTCGAGAGCGCAAAAAACCCGAGTATGGCCACAAGCAAAGCAATCAGAGCAAAACCCAGGCCCGCGCGGCGGGCGATGGACAGGCTACGTAAGGACATTTTTCGAGGCTCTTATTAGTGATCAGATGTCATACAAGGATATTTCGGCCGCAAGGAACAAGACTTTAGAGACGTCATTCATTTCGCCCTCATGCGCCGGGGATCAGTCATGCAGGGTTACAGGGGGAATTGCGTATACGGAAAAATCCGTCCACGGGAAAGACCATGATCTCTCCATCCGAAACGAAAAAGCCTGCAGAACATTCAGTTCAGCAGGCTTTTCGGTGCGGTCATCCGTTAACCGCCCTCAAGCGCACTCGCAAGGGTTGACGCTCGAACCGTGATTTCACACGCATCGTCGATCAATCGACTACTGACAAGTCCCACCTTTGTGATGCGACCCCGTGCCCCCAACCGGATGCGTCCCCTTCGGGCACGCCGCCGCAATAAACGGGCTAAACGCCAACACCACCAATACCCCCACCAATAACAGCTTCTTCATACCATCCTCCGTGATCGTCACGACATATGATGGCACAAAGATATCACACCTCCGCAAGACTGATACCCGGTTACTTCGCCCAAGCCTGCGGGCCGCCGAAGAAAGCCTGCGCATTGCTGTCCAACGTCTGCAGGTGATACCCGCCCTCCTGCACGATCACACAGGGCAGCCCCAGCCCACGAATGCACTCACCCAACCGCGCAAACCCGTCCCGCGTCACCGCGACTTTGCTTTGCGGGTCCAGTTCGTAGATATCGAAGCCCAGGGAGAGCACCAGCACATCTGCAGAAAAGTCCTTCAGCGCTTTGAGGGCACGTTCGAGTTGTTCAAAGAACACCGCCTCGCTGGCGCCGTGGGGCATCGGCAGGTTCAGGTTGAAGCCCTCGCCCGTCGCGTTGCCGCGCTCGTCGGCGAAACCGGCGACAGCGGGATAGAAGTTGGTGGGGTCGCCGTGGATCGACACGTAGAGCACGTCGTCGCGATCATAGAAAATCTCCTGAATGCCCTGGCCGTGGTGCATGTCGGTATCCAGGACCGCGACGCGCTGGAAGCCCTTGCGCAACGCCTGCGCCGCCACTGCCGCGTTGTTGATGTAGCAGAAGCCACCCGCCGCATCGAAGCGCGCGTGATGACCGGG
>NZ_JAKNRV010000152.1:0-11911 GCF_023072625.1 Pseudomonas emilianonis | reverse complement strand
GTTTGAGCGCCGCTTCATCCAGGGCTTCGCTGGCGATCAGGCTGTGGGCGAACATCAGGATTTCGGCGCGCGAGGCCACGTCGAACAGCGCAGGGCTGCTGAGTTCTTCCGGCCAGACGCCACGATCATTGCCAGTACGATCCAGAATGCCCGCGATGCGTCCAACTGCCACCACAGCAGGCCGATCAGCACGGCGGCGATCAGCGAGCACAGCAGGAACCACTGCGCGGCGCGATCGGCGATTTGCGCCAGGCGCGGTTTTGCCGCTTCATTGCTGTCCTGGTTGGGCGCGTAGCGTTCGGCGGTGCTTTCACGGGTGGAGAAATCCACTTGGGCGACGACCTGGGCATGCACGTTCTGGCTGCCGAGCAGCGGCGTGAGGATGTCTTCGATACGCCGCTGATAGGAGCGCTCGATCTCATGCACATAGTCCAGTTGCGTGCCGTCGGGTCCGGTTGTATCGCCGCGCACCTGGGACAGCAGACGCCCGTTCTGGTCAACCACCGTCACCGCATCGACACTCAGCTCCGGCACGCTGGAAGTGACCAGGTGCACAATCGCGCTGGCCTGGCTTTGCCCCAACTCACGGCCGGGTTGCAGGGTCAGCACCACCGAGGCGCGCGCAGCCTCGCGGTCGCGAACAAATACCGATTGCTTGGCCATCACCAGATGCACCCGCGCCTTGGCCACCGGTCCCAGGGACTCGATGGTGCGCGCCAGTTCGCCTTCGAGGCCGCGCTGGTAGTTAAGGTGTTCGGCAAACTGGCTGACGCCGAAGGCCTGCTTGTCGAGCAATTCGAAGCCGACGCTGCCGCCCTTGGGCAAGCCCTGCTCGGCCAGTTGCAGGCGCAGGGCGTTCATCTTGTCGCCGGGCACGAGGATGGTGTTGCCGCCTTCGCTCAGGCGGTAAGGAATCGCACGCCTGTCCAGCTCACCGATGATTTGTCCGCCATCCGCTTCGCCAAGCCCGGAAAACAACACGCGATATTCCGGCTCGCGCGCCCACAGCAGCAGCGCCACCACAACGGCAACAGCGGCAGCGGCGGCCAGCAGCAGAGGCAACAAGGGCTGGTTGCGAAACAGCGTGGTCAATGCCTCCAGCGGCCGGGTTGGCGCACGGGTCGCCAGATTCTTTTGCGCGCCTTTGGCCAGGACTGCGGTACTCACGAACACCTCGATAGCGAGGGTAGGGCCTGTACGAAAGACATTGCAGAGTCCGGTAACAGTAGTAGTCGATCAGCCGCCCCTAGCAGAGAGGGATGGCTGGCAGGACTTCATTCTGGCGAAAATGCCAAAAGCTAAACGCCGGAAAAGCCACCGCTTTTGTGCTCAATTGGACGAATGTGCAGGTCGCCAGGCTTGCTAATCTGCTGGCCTGATCGCTTCCCATGGAACCTGCAGCATGAATTCGTCTGCGCTGACCAATGCCCTACAACAACTGTCGCTGCTGGCCGAACAGGCCGAAGGCACCGGCACGCAACGTTTCGCCCCCGCCACGGGGTTTGCCGGCGAGTTGCAGTCGTCATTGCAGCGCATCAACCAGTTGCAACAGACCGCCACCCGCCAGTCCAACGCCTTCCAGGCCGGCAGTGAGTCGGTGTCGCTGAGCGATGTGATGGCCGATTCGCAAAAGGCCAGCGTGGCCTTCCAGATGGGCGTACAGGTGCGCAACCGCCTGCTCAGTGCCTATAAAGACGTGATGGCCATGCAGGTGTAAAAACTTCGGCGCTTGCCTAAAGACGGGGCAGCCGTTTGCCGATGTTGGGTTCAACCGCACCCCATCGAGTGTGAACACAAACCAGGACAGGCATTCACATGGCAACCACGACTTCCACCACCTCGACTGCAACCATCACTTCCCTGGGGGTCGGCTCCGGGCTGGACCTGGACAGCATCCTGACCAGCCTGGAGGAGTCCAAGGAAGCCAGCCTGCTGACGCCCATCACCAACCAGGAAACCTCGGTCAATGCGGAAATATCCGCCTACGGCACCCTCACCAGCGCCCTGACCGAACTGCAAACGGCGGCAGAAGCCCTGGCCGATTCAAGCCTGTACGAGTCGCTGACCACCAGCCTGTCCGGCAGCGGTGTCACCGCAGCCACCACCAGCGAAGCCGAAGCCGGCACCTACACACTGCAAGTGACCCAACTGGCCCAGGCCCAAAGCCTGAGCACCGACGGCGTCGCCAGCAAAACCACTGCCCTGGGCACCGGGACCCTGACCCTGCAAGTGGGCACGGCGGACGCGGTGTCGATCACCTTGGACAGCAGCAACAACACGCTTGAAGGCATTCGCACCGCCATCAACGCCTCTGGGGCCGGCGTGACCGCCTCGATCGTCAACGATGGCAGCGACACGCCGTACCGCCTGGTGCTGACCTCTGACAGCACCGGCACCGAATCGGACATGACCGTAACCTATACCGGCACCGACAGCACCGACGAGGCCTCCAGCCTGTTCGGCTACGATGGCAGCAGCGGCAACATGACCCAGACCGTGGAAGCGCTGGACGCCGAGCTGACCCTCAACGGCATCTCGATCACCAGCCAAAGCAACACCGTGGAAGACGCCGTGCAGGGCGTCACGCTGAACCTGTCTGCTGTCGGCAGCTCGCAAACCCTGACGATTTCCCAGGACACCGACACGATCTACGACGCCATCTCCGCGTTCGTCACCGCCTACAACAGTTATGTCTCCAGCGTGGACACCCTCACCGCCTACGACGCGGATGCCGACACCGCGGGCGAATTGATGGGGGACTCAACCACCCGACGCATCAGCACGGAATTGAGCAGCGACCTGTACACCGCCATCGGCAGCGGCACCTTCAGTTACCTTTCGCAACTGGGCATTTCCCTGGAGGTCGATGGCACTCTGCTGGTTGACGAAGACACCCTGACCAGCGCCATCACCGACAACATCGACGCCGTGTCGGAGTTCTTTATCGGTACCGACGGCACCTCCGGCTTCATTGGCCAAATGACGGACGACCTCGACAACTACCTGGACGAAGACAGCGGCCTGATCGTCGCCAGGACCGACAGCCTGGAATCCAAACTGGTGCAACTTGAAGAGCGCTATGTCGAAAAGCAGGCGCTGATCGACTCCGAGATGGCGCGCTGGACCGACGAGTTCACCCAACTCGACACCTTGATCTCGTCGCTCAACTCCACGTCCGATTACCTGACGACCCAGTTCGATGCGCTTAACAGCGACGATTGACGACCACACCCGGAGCAAATCAGATGAGTTCCCTTCGAGACGCGAATGCCTACGCCAGGGTGGGCGTGGAAAGCGGCATTTTGGCGGCCTCCCCTCACCAAAGAATCGTGATGCTCTTCGACAGCTACCAGGCGTCGATTCGTATCGCGCGCCTGCATATGCAGGCCGGCCATATCGCCGAAAAAGGCAAGGCCATCACCAAGGCAATCAATATCGTCAGCCAGGGTTTACGCGCCTCGCTGGACCTTGAGCAAGGAGGTGACATCGCTGTGCAACTCGACCAACTCTACGACTACGTGGTTCGTGTGCTGCTTCACGCAAACCTGAACAATGATGACACCGCACTGACCACGGCCGCGACGTTACTGGAAAACGTCGCCGCCGCCTGGCTGGCCATTGGTTCGCACATCGAGGAAGAGCGGTAGACATGATGCAAGCACAACTGATCGCCGCTTACGAACAACTGCTCGAACAATCCCAACGCCTGCTCGAATACGCCAAAAAAGCCGATTGGGATGGCATCTTCGCATTGAAGTCCCAGGGGCTGATCGACGCTGCTTACTTACGCCGCGCGCAGGACCAAGTTGATCTTGATGCGAGTGGTCAGCAATACAAGCTTGAACTACTCAGCCAGATCCTGGCGCTGGAAGAACAAGTAAATTGGTTTTTGCATACGCGACAAAATGACTTGGGCGAGCTGATGCAGATCAACCGCAAGAAGAGCGATTTGAACACCGCTTACCGAGCCTCATCCAATCAAGTGATACCAATAAGCCATTATTTGTATCGAAAAAAATAACAACCACTTACACGCTGTATCTACGCGAGACACATAATTATGAAACCATCGATTATGCACAGTAAAGTAATGAAAACAGACAAGAAATAACATTCCTCAGTCTGTTATCGTACAAACTACTTGATACTTTAGAAAAAATTAAAAAATTCGGTATTCACGGCCTGTGAGCACATGGCCGGGAGCATGGATAACCGAGTAACGCTACAACCAGGCATTCGTTGTACAACTATAAAAGCCTGACTTTAGTACTTGTCGATTTGCAGCACTGTCTGCCAGAGGTCGCACCATTAGGTGTGCCGAACTGTAGTACCCAACGGGAGGGGTAGAAAGTTGCCAAATACCAACACTGAGCTTGAAGACATCCAGGACCTGAATCTTTCGTATTTATTACTGGCCCAAAACCTATTGCGCAAAGACCGTGAGATCGCGATTTTTCGCCTGAAACTCAGCGAACAAATGGCTGACCTGCTGACCAAACTCAGCAGCAAGCAAATGACCCAACTGGCACGAGTCAACCAGTTGATTTGTCGCCCGGTGTTCGAAGAGACCGACCGCTTGTCCAGAGTGCTGGGTAACGCCCGCGAACTGGGCATGGTGGAAATTCACTCCGCACTGCTAATGGCCGCCGCTGAGCGCACGGGCGATTTGCGCATCGGGGAAGGCTGATCCATGTCAGACAAAAGCCTGGTCACCGAAATGCAGCAAGTGCAACTGGCAATCGAACTGATTGAACTGGGCGCACGACTGCAGGTGCTGGAAACGGAAACGTCGCTGAGCCGAGGTCGATTGATCCGTCTCTACAAGGAAGTGCGCGGCGCCTCACCCCCCAAAGGCATGTTGCCCTTCTCCACCGACTGGTTCGTGACATGGCTGCCGAACATTCACTCGTCGCTGTTCTACGGTATCTATCGCAGCCTGATGGAAATCGGTGGGCACCGCATCGATGCCTTCGTCAAAGCCTATCGCCTGTACCTGGAGCAGGTGGGCGACCAGGAAGGAGAGCTGGTGCTAGGACTTACCCGCGCCTGGACCCTGGTGCGTTTTTTTGAAAGCGACATGCTTGAGCTGATCCGCTGCTCGTGCTGCTCCGGCGAATTCGTTGCTCATTCACACGCACCGGCGCAGCAGTATGTGTGTGGGATTTGCCAGCCGCCTTCGCGGGCGGGCAAGACCCTGAAGCGCAGGGATATCGACGCACAACTGCTGATACGCAAGGCTTAAGTTGAACCGGTCCAAATGTGGGAGGGGACTTGCTCCTGATGAAGGCGTGTCAGTCAGTCATTGTTTGGCTGACCACCCCCATCGGGGGCAAGCCCCCTCCCACATTTGATCCGGTTGTTCTTTAGAGGTACTTGAACAGGGGCCCTGCCCTTCATGCACCACCGGGTCGACAACCTGCCCAGCCCTTGAGCTGTAAACCCAATCCAATGTGGGAGGGGGCTTGCCCCCGATGAGGGAGTGTCAGTCAGTGATTGTTTGGCTGATCCACCCCCATCGGGAGCAAGCCCCCTCCCACATTGGATCTGTGGCGTTTTCAATTTCACCGTCTGCAAAAACCTCCTCAATTCGTCCCTCGTCGTTGCCGATATTCAGCAAGTCATCCATTGCTTGAATCTAAGGAACGACCACGTGCTCATCGTATCCGGGCTTATCGTTGTACTGTTATCGGTGTTCGGTGGCTTTGTCCTGTCCGGTGGCGCCCTTGGCCCGCTGTATCAACCCACCGAGTTGCTGATGATTGCCGGGGCCGGCGTCGGTGCGTTCATTGCCGCCAATAACGGCAAGGCCATCAGGGCCACGCTCAGTGCCGTGTCACGTTTCAAGCGCAGCGCCAAATACGACAAAACCTTGTACCTGGAGTTGATGGCCATGCTCTATGCCTTGCTGAGCAAGGCCCGCCGCGAAGGCATGCTCGCTCTGGAACGAGATATCGAAGAACCCGAGCAAAGCCCTATTTTCTCCCAATACCCACGGCTGGTAGCTGACCCGCTGATCATCCTGTTCATCACCGATTACCTGCGCCTACTGATCAGCAGTGCCATGCAGGCCCATGAACTTGACGAGCTGATGCTGCACGAGATCGAAGGCTTCGAACACGAAGCCCACTTGCCTGCCGATGCCCTCTACAAAGTCAGCGACGCCCTACCGGCCTTCGGCATCGTCGCGGCGGTGATGGGCGTGGTCAAAGCCTTGAGTGCGGTGAACGTCGGGCCGGACTTGATGGGCCAGATGATCGCCCATGCGCTGGTCGGTACGTTCCTGGGTATCTACCTGGCCTATGGGCTGGTCGCACCGCTGGCCAGCCGTATCGACCGGCAGGCCGCCGAGTCCGCCAAGATGCTGCAATGCATCCGCGTGACGCTGCTGGCCAGCGTGCAAGGCATGCCACCGCAGTTGGCCGTGGAGTTCGGCCGCAAGGCGCTGCACACCAGCGAACGCCCTGGCGCCCTCGAACTGGAAACCTATGTGCGGGGTGGCGGCGGCCAACCGGGAGTCGACTGAGCATGAGCGATCGACCGATCATCATCCGGCGCAAAAAAGCCGCACGGCACGCCCACCATGGCGGCGCCTGGAAGATTGCTTTCGCCGACTTCATGACCGCCCTGATGGCGCTGTTCCTGGTGCTGTGGGTGCTGTCCAACGCCAACAAAAACGACAAGGACGCAATTGCCGAGTACTTCAGCACGCCGCTGCTGGTGGCCATGAGCAAAGGCGATCGCAGCACCTCCAGCACCAGCGCGATCCCCGGCGGCGGGCCTGACCAGCGCTTCTCCGAAGGCGAGCGCGCGCGCCAGACCACACGCCCTTCGCGTCTTTCCGGGGATGAACGGCGTCACTTGGAAGCCCTCAAGCAGCGCCTGGATAGTGCAGTGGATCACGACCCGCAATTGCGCGAACTCAAGCAGCAGATCGCAATAGAACTGAGCCCCGAAGGTCTGCGCGTGCAGTTGCTGGATACCGACAAACGCCCGATGTTCGAGCTGGGCAGTGCCAACGTCGCGCCGTACCTGAGCAAGCTGCTCAAGACGTTCGCCCCGGTGCTCAACGAGTTGCCCAACCGCATTCAGATCAGCGGGCATACCGATAGCCACCCCTACCCTGGCGGCGATGCCGGCTACAACAATTGGGACCTGTCCGCCGACCGCGCCAAGGCCTCGCGCCAGGAACTGGTGAGCGGCGGCCTGGACTCCAACAAGCTGCTGCGCGTTTCCGGCATGGCCGACCGCATCCGCTTCCACGGCGCAGGCCCTTATGACGCCGCCAATCGCCGCATCGAAATCACCGTACTCGACAACCGTGTGGCCGAACGCATTCTGTCCCAGGATGAATACGGTCCGGCGGAACCATCCGCCCATTAGCGCGCGATTGTGCCGGGTGTTCGTGCGATCGGCGGCCGAGGCGCCTGCGCACAATAGCGGCTTTGACAGGTCGCGCGGGTTGCCGCAGGCGCCCGGAGAGCCATGGCCGAGACCAGCAGAGAAGACAAGACCGAAGCGGCAACGCCGCGACGGATCGAAAAGGCCCGCGAAGAAGGCCAGGTTGCACGTTCCCGTGAAATGAACACCTTTGTCATGCTGCTGGCCGGCATTGGCGGGCTGTGGCTGATGGGCGGCACCCTCTATGACAACCTTGGCCAGGTGATGGAACAGGCGTTGCTGTTCGACCGCGCGCAGCTGTTCGACACCGCGCGCATGCTCAGTACGCTGTGGACATTGAGCCAGATCGCGCTGCTGACATTGGCCCCGTTCTTCGCCCTGACGACCTTCGCCGCGCTCGCCGCGCCGGCCCTGCTGGGTGGGCTGGTGATCACCCTGAAGGCCGTGCGCCCGCAGTTTTCCCGGGTCAACCCCATGAGCGGGCTGGCGCGCTTGTTCTCAGTGCAGGTGCTGGTGGAGTTGGCGAAGGCCATCGCCAAGGCCAGCCTGATCGGCACGGTGATCTACTTCTTTCTGCGCAGCCACATCGAGCAGTTGCTCAACTTGCCGCACATGCCCGCGCCAAAAGCCCTGGCCACCCTGCTGAGCCTGACCGCCAGCGCCTGCACGATGTGTGTCGCGGCACTGATTATCGTGGTGGGCATGGACGTGCCTTACCAATTATGGACTTACGCCAAGAACCTGCGCATGTCCAAGGAAGAGCAGCGCCAGGAACACAAGAACGCCGACGGCGACCCGCATATCAAGGCGAGGATTCGCCAGATGCAACAGGCCCGCGCGCGGCGCCGCATGATGAGCAAGGTGCCCAAGGCCGACGTGATCGTCACCAACCCCAGCCACTTCGCAGTGGCCTTGTCGTACCAGAAAGAAAAGAACGGCGCTCCGCGCGTGGTAGCCAAGGGCGCGGATGACGTGGCGCTGCGCATTCGCGAGATCGCCGCAGAACATCATCTGCCGATGCTGGAAGCACCGCCGCTGGCGCGGGCCCTGTATTTCCACGTCGACCTGGATCGCGAAATTCCCATCGAGCTGTACACCGTGGTCGCTGAAGTGGTGGCCTGGGCCATTCGCCTCAAGCGTGTCAGCGAACACGGCGGCGACCTGCCGCCGACCCCGGTGAACCTGACTGTACCGCCAGGCATGGACCAGCGTGGTCCGCGTACCCCGACACCTGAGGATGACCCGAACGCATGAAAGGCATGACCGATTTATTCGGCCCCGACTCCTGGCTGGCCACCACCGACCTCAAGATCATGACCGGCCCGGTGCTGATCGTGCTCATCCTGTCGATGATGATCCTGCCGCTGCCCACGTTCATCCTCGACCTGCTGTTCACCTTCAATATCGCCCTGGCGATCATGGTGCTGATGGTCAGCATGCTCACGGAAAAGCCCCTGGATTTCTCGGCGTTTCCCTCGGTGCTGCTGTTCACCACCTTGCTGCGCCTGTCGCTGAACGTGGCGTCCACGCGGGTGATTCTGATGGAAGGCCACACCGGCCCCGACGCGGCCGGCAAGGTGATCGAGGCCTTCGGCGAGTTCCTGGTGGGCGGCAACTTCGCCGTGGGCCTGGCGCTGTTCCTGATCCTGGTGACCATCAACTTCATGGTGATCACCAAGGGTGCCGGGCGTATCGCCGAAGTCGGCGCGCGCTTCACCCTCGACTCGATGCCCGGTAAGCAGATGGCGATCGACGCCGACCTCAACGCCGGCTTGATCGGCGAACCGCAAGCCCGCCAGCGGCGCAAGGAAGTCGCTCAGGAAGCTGACTTCTTCGGTTCCATGGACGGCGCCAGCAAGTTCGTGCGCGGTGACGCCGTGGCCGGGCTGGTGATCATGGGCGTGTGCATCATCGGTGGCCTGGCCATCGGTATCCTGCAGCACGGCATGGCCTTCTCCGATGCCGCCCACACCTACACCATGCTGACCATCGGCGACGGGCTGGTGGCGCAGATTCCCGGCCTGGTGATTTCGATTGCCGCCGGTGTCACGGTGTCGCGCGTGAACACTGAACAGGACGTTGGCCAACAGATGATGGGCCAACTGTTCAGCCGCCCGAAAGTGCTGATGATGACCGCCGGCGTGATGGGCCTGCTCGGGCTGGTACCGGGCATGCCCAACTTGGTGTTCCTGATTCTTACCGGGCTACTGGCCGGGCTGGGCTGGTGGTTCTCCAAACAGGAGGAACTGGCCCCGGAAGGCTCCCCGGTGCAGACCCTGCTGCCCAAATCGGCCTCGCAAAGCAGCGAAGCCTCCTGGGACGATGTGCAGTTGGTCGACACCCTGAGCCTGCGCGTCGGCCATCGCCTGATCCAGTTGGTGGATGCGCGCCAGCAAGGCGAGCTGATCACCCGGATCAAAAGCCTGCGCAAAAAATTCGCCCAGGACGTGGGCTTTTTGCCGCCGGTGGTGCATGTACGCGACAAGTTGGAACTGGCCGCCAACACTTACATCATCAGCCTCAAGGGCGTGGAAATCGGCCGCGGCGAAGTGTTCCCCGGCAAGTGGCTGGCGATCAACCCCGGCAAGGTCACCCATGAGCTGGAAGGCACGCCGGCGGTGGACCCGGCGTTCGGGCTGCCGGCGATCTGGATCGAATCGAACCTGCGCGAGCACGGGCAGATCTATGGCTACACCGTGGTCGACGCCAGCACCGTGACCGCCACCCACCTCAACCACCTGCTGCATCAGCACGCCAAGGACATGCTTGGCCGTGGCGAAGTGCAGAAGCTGCTGGACAAGCTCGGCCCCGACAGCAAAGGCCTGGTCGACGAAGTGGTGCCCAAGCTGGTGTCGCTGACGGTGTTGCAGCGCGTGCTGCAGAACCTGCTCGAAGAAAACGTCTCGATCCGCGACATGCGCACCATCCTCGATGCCCTGGCTGAACACGGTGGCGTACAACAACCGCCGGATGTGCAGGAGCTGACGGCGGTAGTGCGCGTGGCCCTGGGACGCTCCATCGTCAATCAGCTGTTTGGCAACAAAACCGAACTGAAAGTGATCGGCCTCGACTTCAACCTGGAGCAGGTCTTGATGCAGGCGGTGGGCAATGGCGGCGCGCTGGAGCCGAGCCTGGCGGACAACCTGATGCAGCAGACCACCTTGACCCTCAAGCGTCAGGAAAACAGTAGCGAGCCGCCGGTGCTGGTGGTGCCCAACAAGCTGCGTCCGGTGCTGTCGCGCTTCCTGCGGCGGCGCCTGCGCCAGCTCACGGTGATTGCCCTGAGCGAAATACCCGACGACCGCACCCTGCGCATGACTAACGTGATCGGAGGCAAACCCAAGTGAGCACTCAACGATTTATCGGCGCCAACAGCCGCGAAGCCATGAACCAGGTACGCCTGGCCCTGGGTGAAGACGCGTTGATCCTGTCGAGCCGCATGACCGATGCCGGCGTGGAAATCCTGGCGCTGGCCGAAGAGCTGCCCGCGCCGGCCTCTGCGGATTTCGCCGCGTTGAGTGAACGCCTGCTGAGTGAAATTCAGGCTATGCGCCAGTTGATCGATAGCCGGGGGAAACCCTCGCCCTTGCTCAAATGGCTGCTCGACGCCGGCTTCAGCGCCAGCCTCAGCCAGGAGTTGCTGGGCCACAGCCCGCCGCCGTTGCCCGATGCCACACCGGCACGGCTCAAGACCTGGCTGATGCAACGGCTGGACAGCCAACTGAACCAACTGGCCGATGAAGCCGAGTTATTCAACGAGCCCACCGTGATTGCCCTGGTCGGCCCCACCGGCGTGGGCAAGACCACCACCACCGCCAAGCTGGCGGCGCGTTATGTCATGCGCCATGGCCCAGGCCAGGTGGCACTGGTCAGCACCGACAGTTTTCGGATCGGTGCCCACGAACAACTGCGCATTTATGCGCAACTGCTGGGGGTCGAGTTGCACACCCTGGAGCCTGATGCGCCGCTTGGCCCGCTGCTGGGCGGGCTGGCCGACAAGCGCCTGGTGCTCATCGACACCGTCGGCATGAGCCAGCGCGACGCACGCCTGGTGACGCAAATCCATCAACTGGGCGGCAGTGGTCGCGCGGTGCGCCTGATGCTGGTGCTCAACGCCGCCAGCCATGGCGATACCCTCGATGAAGTGCTGCACACCTACCGCGAAGCCGCGCACGCCGCCGGTTGCCGCCTGGACGACTGCATCGTCAGCAAGTGCGATGAGGCTGCGCGGCTTGGACCGGTACTGGATACGTTGATTCGACACGACTTGCGGCTGAACTATTTGTCGACGGGCCAGCAAGTGCCGGAAGACCTGCAATTGCCCGGCACGTCGAACTTTTTGCAGCAAGCGCTGGATACGTCCCGGCCTTCGCGGTTTGCCTCAGCCCCCGGCACGTCGACGAGCCAACGCTTGAATGCGCTGGTGCGCGGGTTGATGGGGCAGCGCAAGGCGCTGTTGGCGTTGCGCGACAGCCTGATCGCGCACGTCGACGGCTTCGGCCCGTTGCTCGAC